>CAJXPN010000431.1 GCA_913058025.1 uncultured Myxococcales bacterium
CAGCGTCAGATGTGTATAAGAGACAGCCCCACGTCGAGCGCCCACGAGCGCTCATCCGATCCTCGCCCCAACCCCTTGAGGCGCCCAGTATGCGTCCGTTGTTGTTCGGAAAATACTGCTTGCTCGAGCGCATCAGCGTCGGCGGAATGGCCGAGGTCTTCCGCGCGCGTCCCTTCAACGCGCAGGGCGCGACCGACCGCTACCTCGCGCTCAAGCGCATCCTCCCGCACCTGGCCGAGGACGACGAATTCCTCACCATGTTCGTCGACGAGGCCAAGCTCTGCGTCCACCTGCGCCACCCCAACGTCGTGCGCGTCTTCGAACTCGGCTCGTTCCAGAGCTCCCCCTACATCCTCATGGAGTTCATCGCCGGGCAGGACCTGCTCGCGTTGCAGAAGCGCCTGCGCCAGCGGCGCCTCATCATGAGCGTCGCCCAGGCGTGCCACGTCGTCAGCAAGCTCGCCCGAGGGCTCCACCACGCCCACTTCGCCTCGGACGAACGCGGCAACAAGCTGCGCATCATCCACCGCGACATCTCCCCCCAGAACGTCCTCATCAGCTACACGGGGCAGGTCAAGCTCATCGACTTCGGCGTCGCCAAGACCACCGTCCAGGAGACCAAGACCCAGGTCGGCGTCCTCAAGGGCAAGTTCGGCTACATGTCCCCCGAGCAGATCCGCGGTGAGGCCATCGACCACCGCTCCGACGTCTTCTCCGCCGGGACCGTCTTCTGGGAGCTGCTCACGAACCGCCGCCTCTTCACCGGCGACAACGAGTTCGACATCTTCGAGAAGGTCCGCGACGCCAAGGTCGATCCACCCAGCTCGAAGAACCCGCAGGTCCCCGAGGCCGTCGACGCCATCGCCATGCGCGCGCTCACGCGCAACGCCGCGGATCGCTTCCCGACCGCGGCCGCCTTCGCCGACGCCCTCGACGCCTTCCTCGAGACCATCACCCCGCGCTACGAAGCCACGCACCTCTCCGACTGGATGGAGCGCTTCTTCGAGGAGGAGCTCGCCGGCGAACTCCAGAAGAACCACGACTTCAGCGGCCTCCAGACGCCCGAGGACGTCCGCCGCCTGATCTTCGGCGTCGAGAACCCGGACGCGATCGAGGCAGACGCCGACGAGCACGCCGAGGAGGCCACGCGCCTCTGGGACGCGAACGTCGAGCCCGAGGACGGCGAGGACCTCGACCGCTTCGTCGCCAACCACACCGTGGTCCAGGCAGGCGGGTTCGACCTCGAGGAGTTCATGGCGCTGCGCGACGACGAGCTCTTCGACGTCAGCGAGCCCTCCCACGCGTCCCCCGAGCACACCCAGGAGGACCTCCCGGTGTTCCGGGATGATCCCGCACCCGGCGGCGGTGACCTGCGCGAGACGGTCCCCGCTGGAGCCGTCGCGGGCTCCGTCGCCCCCACAGAGACGCTCAACAGGGACATTCTCCTCACGCCCGGCTTCAAGATGCCCTCGGACGGCTTCTCCAACGTCACGCTCGCCGGCGCCCCCGTGGTCACCGACCAGCAGCTCGTCGCCCAACGCGAGCGCGTCCGGCAGGCCAGGCGTCGCCGTGACGTGCGCGCTGGGCTCGCTGTCGTCTCCGTGCTCACCTGCCTCGTCCTCATGGGCGTGACGATCTACATCGCGCTCCAGCCCGCCGCGCCCACCGCGCCTCCCTCTCCCGTGGCGGCGGCGGTGGATCCTGGCAAGATCGTCGTGATGACCACGCCCTCGAGCGGCGTCGAGGTCTTGCTCGACGGGACCCTCGTGGGCTCCTCCTCCCCGGCGATGGCTGATGGGGTCGCCCCCGGCTCCCATGAGGTCACGGTCCGCGCGGACGGCTTCGTGGAGCAGACGCGTACGGTAGAGGTCGGCCCGGGCGAACTCGTCCCCGTCGACTTCGTGCTCGTCGCGCGCTGAGTCCGACCTCTCGGTCGGGCACGACGAGGCAAGACAGGAGCTCCCCGGCTCACCCGCGCCCAGCCGACCAGAGCGCCCACGCCAACCTGAAACCGTAACAGATTCGCGACCATGAGGCTTACACGTCGTCGGCGTCGATGTCGTACTTCGTCATCAGCTTGCGGAAGTACTTCCTGTCGATGTCGGCCTCTCGCGACGCCTGGGAGATGTTCCCGCCGTGGCGCACCAACAGCTCGGTGATGTAGTCGCGCTCGAACGACGAGATCCACTCCTCCTTGGCCGTCTTGAACGGGAGGTCGTGGAGCTCGGCTCGGCTCGGCGCGGGCTCGACGCCCTCGCGCAGCGACTCGGGCATCGCGTCGTGGAGCGGCGAGTTCGTCACCATGCCCGTCGGGTTGAGCCCCGAGATGTGCTCGGGGAGGTCCACCAGCGAGATCGAGTCGGTGTCGGTGATCGAGCACGCGCGCTCGATCACGTTGACCAGCTCGCGCACGTTCCCCGGCCACGTGTACTCCTGGAGCGCGCTGAGCGCGGACGCGTCGATGTTCTTGAGGCGCAGCGCGTCGGGGTCGTCGCGGCGGCGGTTGAAGGGCAGGGTGGACAGGAAGTGCTGGACGAGCAGCGGTATGTCCTCGCGGCGCTCACGCAGCGCCGGTAGGAACAGGCGGACCACGCTCAGGCGGTAGAAGAGGTCCTCGCGGAAGTTGCCGTCTCGGACCTCGTCCTCGAGGCGACGGTTCGTCGCCGCGACCACGCGCACGTTGATGGGGATCGAGGCGTTCGAGCCCACGCGACGCACCTCCCGCTGCTCGAGCACGCGCAGCAGCTTGGGCTGGAGCTCGAGCGCGAGCTCTCCCAACTCGTCGAGGAAGATCGTGCCCCCCTCGGCCATCTCGAATAGGCCCTTGCGCGTCATCACGGCGCCAGTGAACGAGCCCTTCTCGTGGCCGAAGAGCTCGGACTCGATGAGCGACTCGGGCACCGCGCCGCAGTCGAAGACCACGAACGGACCCTTCGCCCGAGAGCTCGTCTCGTGCACGGCCTTGGCCACGACTTCCTTGCCCGTCCCCGTCTCGCCCTCGATCACGACCGTGGCCGAGGTCGGCGCGATCTTCTCGAGGATGCCGAAGATGTTACGCATCTTCAGCGAGTTGCCCACGATGCCGCCGATCCTGTTCTGCTCCGAGGGCACGACCGGGATCTGCTCGTTGAACGGGTTGAACCGCACCTGCGTGTTGCCTACCGCCACGGTCGCGCCGGGCCACAGGAACGCCTCGCGGATGCGTACGCCGTTGATGTGCGTGCCGTTGGTCGAGCCCAGATCGTGGACGATGTAGTGGTCGTCCTCCTGGATGATGCGGCAGTGGTGACGGGAGACCGTGTCGTCATCGAGCACGACGTCGTTGTCGTCCATGACGCCGATCGAGATCACGTCCTGGTCGAAGATGTACTCGCGTTGATTGGGCTGGTTCGGGTGCAACAACAGCTGCGCGCGGCGCAGCTGAATGCTCGCGGGCTTCCCGTCGATGTACGCGATCTTGGTGGGTTCGGCGGGACCGTAGGGATCGAACGTGCTCATTCCAACGTGCTCTGCGTGTCGGGGAGCGCGACGCCGGGTGACCCAAACGGGACCCTCCTGGCTTCTCGTCGCGTGTGCCTGTCTTCCTGAGCGCCGAGTGTAACGCGGCCGCCTCACGTGGGCAACGCGTGGGGCCGGCGCGTTGCGCCGAACCCCTCAATGGCGTTATGATTGCACCACGGAATGGCCCAGAACCACACGGCAACGTACGCATGATTCAGACCCCCGACACATTCGGCGCGTACGCCCTCGAGCGGCGCATCGCCGTGGGCGGAATGGCCGAGATCTTCAAGGCCACCACGCGCGGTGCCGGAGGTCTCGAGCGGGTCGTTGCCATCAAGCGCCTCCACCGGCACATGAGCGACGACCCCGAGCTCGCTCAGATGCTCGTCGACGAGGCCCGCCTCGCCGTCCAACTCCAGCACCCCAACATCGGACAGGTCTTCGACCTCGGCACGCTCGAGGGGCACTACTTCATCGTCATGGAGTTCATCGACGGCGTCGATCTGATGCAGATCCTGCGCGAATGTAAGGAGAAAGGCTGGCGCATCCCGCCGCAGGTCGCGACCTGGATGATGATCGAGGCGCTCGACGCGCTCGAGTTCGCCCACAGCGCGCTCGGCACCAACGGCCGCCCCCTCAACGTCGTCCATCGCGACGTCTCCCCCCAGAACATCATGGTCACCTACAAGGGGGACGTGAAGCTCGTCGACTTCGGCATCGCCAAGGCCGAGGCCCAGGCGATGCAGACCCAGGCCGGCATCATCAAGGGCAAGTTCTACTACATGTCCCCCGAGCAGGCGTTCGGCCACAAGCTCGACCGTCGCTCCGACGTCTTCGCCGCCGGCATGGTCTTCTACGAGCTCCTCACTGGCCGCCCGGGCTACGAAGAGGCGAGCGACATGGAGCTCATTCGCCGCGTCCGCCAGGCCGAGTTCCCTCCCCCGTCTCACTACCAGCGCGACATCGACCCCGCGCTCGAGCGCCTCGTCATGTCCGCGCTCATGCGCGATAAGAACAGGCGCTTCGAGAGCGCCCGAGCCATGCAGCTCGCGCTCAAGGAGCACGCGCGCGTCTCCTTCGACCCCGTCACCCGCGAGGACGTCGGCCAGTTCGTCTCCGAGCTCTTCGGCAAGGCAAGGCCCGAGCCTCGCCGCGCCCAGTTCATGCGCCGCGACGAGTTCTCACCTGGCGACACCAGCGTCATCTTCACCGTCTCCGACCTCGCCCCGACCAACCCCGAGCGCAACAACCTGCACTTCGCAGAGGCCGCCTTCAACGGCGGCGAAGATGCGATGCCTCACGACGCGACCTCGCTCTCCGACAACCCCTTCGCCATCGACGAGCCCACCACGCTCTTCATGCGCGACGACGAGGACGACGACACCTCCGGGTGGTCGATGCCGCGCCACGGGCGCGCGATGGTCCCCGCGGACTCCTCCTACGACGCGACCTCCGTCGCGATCGTGTCCTCACACGACCTCGACCCCATGG
>CAJXPN010000432.1 GCA_913058025.1 uncultured Myxococcales bacterium
CCTCAACACGCGCTACGTCGAGAGCGAGACCTCGGGCGCCGACATCGACCTCGTCGGCCAGCGCCTGGGCAAGAAGATCATCGTCGCGAACCAGATCACGAAGAACTACGACGGCAAGACCGTCGTCGCGCCCTTCGACTACACGTTCCGCAAGCGCGAGCGCGTCGGGATCGTCGGCCCCAACGGCGCGGGCAAGTCGACCCTGCTCAACATGCTCTCGGGGCGCCTGACGCCCGACACCGGGACCGTGGAGATCGGCGAGACCGTCGCGTTCGGGTACTACGACCAGGAGTCCGAGGAGCTGGACGAGACCCAGCGCGTCTTCGACTACATCGTCGAGCGCTCGAACCGGATCGAGACGAGCGAGGGCACGCTCAGCGCCTCGCAGATGCTCGAGAAGTTCCTCTTCCCGAGGGAGCGCTTCTACGCGCCCATCTCGAAGCTCTCCGGCGGCGAGCGCCGCCGGCTCTACCTGCTGCGCGTGCTCATGCAGCAGCCCAACGTGCTGCTGCTCGACGAGCCCACCAACGACCTAGACGTCGAGACGCTCGCCGCGCTCGAGGACTTCCTCGACGACTTCCCCGGCGTCGTCCTCGCGGTCTCCCATGATCGCTACTTCCTCGACCGCGTCATCGAGCACCTGCTCGTCTTCCAGACCGACGGCTCCATCGTCGAGTACCCCGGGACGTACTCGGCCTGGCTCGAGGACCAGAAGATCATCGACGCCGAGGCAGCCAAGGAGGCCGCCGAGGCCAGGCGAGCCGCCGATTCTGCGCCCGCGCCCGCGCCCGCGAAGTCTGGCGGGAGCAAGCTCTCGTACAAGGACAAGCGCGCGCTGGAGACGCTGCGCGACGAGATCCCCAGGCTCGAGGCCGGCCTCGAGGAGCTCGACGCCAGGATGGCCGCCAACACCTCCGACTACGGCCTGCTCGCCGAGCTCCAGGCCGAGCGCGCCGAGCGCTCGGCCGCGCTCGACGTCAAGCTCGAGCGGTGGATGGAGCTCGAGGAGCTCGCCGAAGGGTAGGGCGGGGCCACGTGGCCCCGCCCGTGAGGTCTCAGGGGGCGACCTTCCGGACGAAGGTGTCGTTGGACCCCGAGGCGCCGATGACCAACGTGCTTCCATCCACGGCCAGCGATGAGCCGAAGCGCATGGTCGACGTGACCACGTCGGGCTTGATGTAGGCGCCCGACGACCACGTCGAGCCTGAGCGCGTGTAGGTGTACACCGCTCCGACGGAGGAGCCGGTGTCGTCCTGGGCGTCTCCGTTCACGCCCGTGGCGACCGACTGTTCGCGGATCGCGCCGGCGTAGATCGTATCTCCGAGGATGGCCACGCTCGTGCCGAACGCGTCGGATTGATCGGGCTCGAACGCCCGCAATGCTGTTTGCTCCGTCCAGACACCGCCCTGGCGAGTGTAGACGTAGATCACGCCGCTGTTGCCGAGGCTGTTCGAGATGTTGTCTTCGGCAAGCGCGCCGATCACGATGGTGTCGGCGTCGAGCGCGATCGCGTTACCGAACGCGTCGCCGTTCTGCGTGTTGCCGTTGACGATCTCGGCCTCGTGGGACCAGACCCCCGCGACGCGTGTGTACACGTTGACGTTGCCTCCACCGGCGGGTCCCGTCGTCGGGTTGGTGTTGATCCCTCCACGCCCGGGGGCTCCGGCCACGAGCGTGTCGCCCTGGAGCGCCAGCGCTCTGCCGAATGAGAACTCCCTGGCGGCGCTGGCCTTGATGTAATCCCCAGCGCTCCACGTCACGCCTTGGCGCTGGAAGATGTAGACCGCGCCGCTGTCCATGCTCATGTCGTTGGTCGGGTCCCCGCCCACGCCCAACGCGTTGGAGTCTTCGTTCGGGGCGCCGACGGCGATGGTGTCGCCGTCGATCACGACCGCCTGCCCGAACGCATCGAAGATGCCAGGGGCCGAGCTCTTCAGGTACGCCTGCTGGGTCCAGGCGCCGTTGTTGCGGACGAAGACGTAGGCGGCGCCCGCGTTGTCGATGCCGTCGTTCGTCTCGTCGCCATCGACGCCGGTGGCGTCGGAGTCTTCGCCCGAGGCTCCGACGATGAGCGTGTCGCCGTCGATCGAAACCGAGGTGCCGAAGGAGTCGCCCATCTCGGCGTTCGATGCCTTGAGCGTGGCCTGAAGGGACCAGGTCGCCCCCACCCTCGTGTAGACCCGAGCCACCCCGCCGGGCGCCGCTCCGGCGACCCCCGAGGCGTCGACGTCGGAGTTCGGGTCGCCGATCACCAGCGTGTCGGCGTCGATCGCGACGTTGTAGCCCGCATCGATCAGGTCCTCTTCGGAGAACTCCGCGCACGTCACCCCCAGGGCGACCGCGCAGGCGTCGTCGCATGTGGTGTCCGAGCCCGCGGCGAGGTCCCCCGCGGCGTTCGTCGTGTCCGCAGGGCACGCCACGCACGCGTTGCCCTGGACCCGCTCGTCCTCCAGGCACAGGGTCGGGTCGCACGAGGTGTCCACACCTGACGAGTCGTCGCCAGCCGCGTTCGTGGTGCCCGCCGGGCATGCCACGCACGCGTTGTTCGAGACCTGCTGGTCGGCCTGGCACGTGATGGCGTCGCAGGTCGTGTCGAACCCGGATGCGTCATCACCGGGCGCGTTCGTCGTGCCCACTGCGCATGAGGTGCAGGCGTTGTTCTGAACACGCTCGTCGGCCTGGCACAGCGTCGAATCACAGGTCGTGTCGGCGCCCGAGGCGTCGTCGCCTGCCGCGTTCGTGCTTCCCGCCGGGCATGAGGAGCACTGGTTGTTCGCGACGCGCTCGTCTGTGGCGCACGTGATCGCATCGCAGGTCGTGTCCGGTCCCGAGGCGTCGTCGCCGGCCATGTTCGTCGAGCCGGCAGGGCACGAGACACACAGGTTGCTCTGGACGCGCTCGTTCGATGCACACACGAGGCCGTCACACACGGTGTCAGGTCCCGACGCGTCGTCTCCTGCGCGGTTGCCCGTGCCTGCGTTGCACACCACGCACGCGTTGTCCTGGACCCGCTCATCGGCCTGGCACGAGGTCACGTCACAGGTGGTGTCGGTCCCCGAGGCGTCGTCTCCGAGCGCGTTCGTCGTTCCTGGCGCGCACGCCACGCACGCGTTGGCTTGCACGCGCTCGTCGAGCCCGCAGGATGTGGCGCTGCACTGCGTGTCGGCGCCGGCAGGGTCGCCTCCCGCCGCGTTCGTCGTGCCCCGCGGGCACGGGGCGCACGCGTTCGAGGCGACCCGCTCGTTCGCGGCGCACGCGTCGAGGTCGCACGCGGTGTCTGGCCCCGACGCCGGGTCACCCGCGGCGTTGGACGCGTTTGGCGCGCACGCGACGCATGTGTTGTCTGCGACTCGAAAGTCGGGAGGGCAGAACGTCGTGTCGCAGCTCGTGTTCTCCCCCGCAGTGTCATCGCCTCCTGGGCTCACCGTTCCGGGAGCGCACGGCACACACTGGCCGTTCTGAACGCGCTCGTTCTCCATACATATGTCACCGCTGCACTGAGAGTCCGTGCCGGATGCGTCGTCGCCGGCCATGTTCGTCGTACCTGGCGAACACGCGACGCACTGGTTTCCCTGGACGCGCTCGTTGGCCTGACACAGCGTCGAACCACAGGCCGTGTCCGAGCCGGATGCGTCATCTCCGGCCGCGTTCGTGGTGCCCGCCGGGCATGAGGAGCACTGGTTGCCCACGACGCGCTCGTTCACGGCACACGTGAGCGCATCACAGGTCGTGTCCGCCCCTGATGCGTCGTCACCTGCCGCGTTCGTAGTCCCTGGCGCGCACGCGACGCACTGGCCTGACGACACGCGTGCATCCTGTCCACACGATGCCGATATGGGTTTACACGCCGCTACCCCCGATGCGCTGTCGTTTCCACCGCGGAGTGTCCCGTCGGGGCACGGGATGCAATCGTCGTCTTCGACGTACTCGTCGTCTTCACAGATTCGTACCGTCGGAGTCGCAGTCTCCTCGTCCGTCTCGCCGCATGCCGTGACGGCGAGCGCGAGACACCATATGCCGTATGCCCATGATTTCGTTGTCATATTGATTCCAGATGAATGAATGAAGCAGCTCGGCGCTGCTGACCGAAGTTGCCGATGCGTCCCCGTACTCACGCCCTCATTACGAGCCCTACATTGTGCTCATTCAATCTGGCACCTTGGCGCGGGTGAATTGCGGAGGTTCTGACGTTTTCATTCTGGTTTCATGCGTCTTTCGTGCTCACGCAGGGCGGTGCGCCAAGAAGGTGCCTCCCTGGCGTGGGCGTCAGGGTGGGGGGCTCGAGGCGAGAACGCCCGGCGGGTGGCAGGCCGGAGGCGATCCGATGACTCGCGCTGGGGCTGCTCGCCCCGGGAGGTTCACTCCTCGAGCTCGAGCGAGCGCGTGGTCTTCACGCCTCCATGATCGAGCACGGTGAGGTCGTCGTAGGCGACCTCGGCCACGATCGTGGCGTCGCCGGGCTCGTCATGGAGTGAGAGCATCTCGTGGCGGGTGCGAGGGTGCTGCGCCTTGATGGGCCGCGGCGTCGGCGTCGGCGCGCAGGGCGAAGGCGGCGGAGCGCGTTCTTGACGAGCCGGTGAGGGAGATGGCCTCGGCGTAGCTCATGTCGTCGAGGTCGGCGAGGAGCGTGGGCGCGGAGGCGCCGGCGATGATGCTGACGCGGGAGATCATCTCGTCGACATCGGCGCGCGGCGTGTGCAGGACGCCGGGGGCAGGGTATCGAGGGTGGGGGATTCGCCCGGCCCTCGCGTCCTCCTGGCATGCCGAGAGGATGGGGTGGACGTCGTCGCGCAGGACGCGCGCGATGCCACCGAGCCTGGCGACGCCGGGGTGCACCAGCGAGAGGTCGAGGTCCAGGGGGTCGCACGGCTGGCCTTCTGGGTCGAGCAGGAGGCGGACGGTCGGTCGACCGTAGGACGCGGGGTCGTAGGGCGTGCCGAGCACGACGCCTGTCTCTTATACACATCTGACGCTGCCGA
>CAJXPN010000433.1 GCA_913058025.1 uncultured Myxococcales bacterium
ACAGACGCGCACCACGCGAGCACCATGAGCGCCCGCGTGTGTGTCGTCGTCGGCGTCATGTCAGAACTTCCAGTTCATCTTGAACTGCACCGTCCACGCCGTGGTCGGCGCGACGTCTCCCGAGAAGGTCGGCGCGTTGTTCCCGAAGGTCACCAGCCGCTCGCGGCCTTCGACCGCGGCCAGGCCGTCGAGCGGGAACAGGATGCCCGCCTCGAGCGCGGCGTTGAACGTCCCGTCGAGGATGTAGCGCGCGGCGGCGTCGAGCTCGACGCCCAGCAGCCCGCTCCGCGCCTCGTCTCCGCTGCGTGAGCCCGCGGGCGTCCCGTCGAGGTTCACCGCGTGCGAGATGATCCCGTCGATGTCCAGGCGGATCTTGCGGTCGCCGCTCTCGAGGAACGACGCCTGGAGGTAGGGGTTGGCGTAGAAGGCGTTGGTCACCGTGCCGATGACGTTGCGGAACAGGATCAGGTCGACGTGGTAGTCCGGGTCGAACCGGAAGAAGTCCAGGTCGCCTCCGTTCGTCGCGTTCCATCCCCAGTTCTGCGAGGCGCCGCCCGATGCGAAGCCGCCGTTGAGGCCGAAGGCCACCGGCCCGCCCAGCTCGAACTTCGAGCGGAGCGCCACGCCGAGCTGGAGGAAGTCCTTGGCGTTCGCGCGGCAGACGTCCTCGTTCGAGGAGCGCACTCCCTCGTCGAAGCAGTTGATGTCGTTGGCGCCGTCGTCCGAGTTCGGGTCTCTGTCGACCGCGTCGTAGGTGGCGTTGTCCACGGTGCCGAACGCGGTCATCGCCTCGAGCTCGATGTGGATCTTGGTCTTGGCGTCGGGCTCGAAGAGCAGCTCGCCCCAGGCGTCCGCCATGAACATCTGCACGCCCTGGTAGATCAGCGACGGGTCGGTCACGAGCCCTGCGGGGTCCGTCTCACCGAACGGCACACGACCATCCGAGAGCGTGGCTCCCTGTTGGGTGCGGTAGCTCAGCAACAGGCCGCCGTTGACCACCGGCTCGCGGTCCTCGACGAGCATCTTGCGCTGGAGCTCGCGCTCGCGCGCGGTCGTCGGGGCCTTCCAGAGCTGGAGCGTGAACTGCGCCGCGTCGTCGAGCTGAGAGAGGTCGTTGGGCGCGCCGTCGGGCATGTTCGGCTGACCGCCGACGAGTCCCTCGGACGGGAACTCGACCGCCAGCGCGCCGTAGAAACCTTGAAGGCGCGAGCGCAGGTATACCCGGTCGATGTGATCGCCGAAGTCGCAGTCGTCGCAGTCTCCCCCATTGTAGAACATCCCCTGTCCCCAGTGGTTGTCCATGCGGCCCACGCGCAGCGTCCCGAAGAAGCTGCTCACCTCTCCGTACGCCTCGTTCACCTCGACGGGGTTCTGGTACCACTCGCCCACCCTGGGCGAGAACTGATCCGCGCCGAGGCGGTTGCGGCTCGGGTCCGGGCGCAGCGGGTTCGACCCGCTCAGCCCGTTCAGCGGCGTCGCGCCCAGGACCATGTTGTCCAGGAAGTCCGCCTCGAGGTGGACCGAGAGCTCCTCGCCCACGTGGAACGTCGGCTCGAGCCTCAGCCTGATGTTGTTCGTCCACAGCGACGCCGCGTCCGCCTGCGCCACGTTCCCCACCGGCGCCCATGCCTCCAGCGGAGGCAGCGTCGCCGAGGTCCCGTTCGTCCCGAGGTCGAACGAGTTCGCCAGGATGCTCCTGAAGCGGAACCCGCCGTGCCACTCGAGGTACGGGTACGATGTCGCCGGGAAGATCGGGTCGAGCGTCTCCTCCTCGATGTCCTGGAGCGGGACGAACGTGTCGTCGGATTTCAGGTCCGCGATCGGCGAGAGCCCCGGGCCATCACCTGTCAGCGGCCGCTCGGGCTCGACCTTCGGCTTGGGCTCGACCTTCGGCTTGGGCTCGACCTTCGGCTTGGGCTCGACCGGCTCGGCGGGGTCGACCGGCTCGAAGCTCGAGTCGTCGTCGACCGCGTCCGGGTCATCCGCCTCGTCGTCGGGCTTGGCCTCCTCGGCCTTCGCGCCTTCACCCGCGACCGCGCCGTCGCCCTTGGGCGCGTCATCGGTCGTCGCGTCGTCGACGGGCGATTCGTCGCCCTCGGTCTGGGCGATCGCGATCGTGGGCGCGCTCATCATCGCGGCGGCGAGCAGAGCAGGGAGCCATCGTGTTCTCATCAGCGGATCTTCTCGTATGGTTTCGGGCGGGCGCGAGAGCGCGCGGGAACCTACCACGCGCATTTTTTCAGTGTCAACGACTCCCCAGGACGCGCTCCTTTGGTGGGCGTGGGCGCCTCCTCCTTTCGGGCCGTCTGGAGTGTCGCTCCAGAGCCGTCGTATTGTGCAGAGAGCGTGCACACGCGTCGCATTTGGCGCGCAGTCGGCCGCGGCGGTTCCTGCGGCGCGTGCGCGAGAGGCTACAGGGTGCGATCGTCGGGCAGCAACAGCCCCAGACGACCACGGACTCGACCCCATGCGCCACGTCCTCCTCGCCTTCCTCCTCGCCTTCGTCCTCGTCGGGTGCCCCGCCGCGACCACCACCGAGGCTCCCGATTCGTCGCTCGACGCCTCCGGGCCCACGGACACATCACTGGCCGACGCCTCGGACGCCACGTCAGGCAGCGCTCCAGACGCCGCGACAGACGCCGCGCCGGACGCGTCCGACGACGCGGGGGCATCGACCGGGCGACCCCCCAACATCCTCGTCGTCATCGCCGACGACTTCGGCGTCGAGGCCGCCGTCTTCGACGCCGCGGCGCCTTGTTACGACCTCGGCGACGCCTCGATCGCGCCCCGGATGCCGAACCTGGCGCGGCTGTGCGCATCGGGGCTGCGCTTCGATCGCGCCTGGGCCTACCCGACCTGCTCGCCCACCCGGGCCACGATCCTCACGGGGAAGTACCCCGTGCGCCACGGCGTCGGCTCCGCGCTCCTGGGGCAGAACGGGCTCGACTTCGCCGAGGTCACCCTCCCAGAGCTCCTCGCGCTCGCCCCCGTACCTTACGCGACGGGCAACGTGGGCAAGTGGCACGTGAGCCTCGGCGACACCGACCCGTTGACCCAGGGTTACGACATGTACCGTGGGAACATCCGCGGCGCGCTCCCCGACTACTACCGGTGGGATCGCGTCGCCAATGGCGTCGCGGCGACCTCTACCACCTACGCGACGACCGCCGCCGTCGACGACGCGATCTCCTGGCTCGACGGCCTCGACCACGACGCGCCGTGGTTCCTCTGGGTCGCGTTCAACGCGCCCCACACGCCCCTCCATGATGCGCCGGCTGCGCTCCATGACGTCGAGTTGGGGCCAACCTCGACGACCCACGACCAGTTCAGCGCGATGTCCCAGGCGCTCGACACGGAGCTCGGGCGCCTCCTCGACCACCTCGACGCGTCGGGCTCGCGCGAGGACACCTTCGTCGTCTTCATCGGCGACAACGGCACCGCGCGTAACGTGATCCAGCTCCCCTACACCCGAGACCAGGCCAAGTCCTCGCTCTACGAGGGCGGCGTCCGCGTCCCGTTCGTCGTCCAGGGCCCCGGCGTGCGCGTCGGGGCCGAGCCCGCGCTCGTCGGCGTCGTGGATCTCTTCGCCACCCTCCTCGAGCTCGCCGGCGCGCCACCCGAGATCCCCCACGACTCCGTCTCGTTCGCGCCCTACCTCCGGGGCGACGCCTCCCCGTCTCCCCGCGACTACATCACCAGCGAGCAGTTCCTGAGCGGGACCGCCGCGCCGACCGCGGGCGCCACGTACGGCATGACCGTGCGCGACGACGCCTACAAGTACATCTGCAAGGTGAATGAGGGCGGGTCCTTCACCGAGGAACTCTACCTCCTCACCGAGCAACCCTGGGAGCGCGACGACCTGCTCCTGGGCGACCTCACCCCAGAGGCCCAGGGGTCACTCGACGCGCTGCGCGCACACATGGCCGACCTGCGCGCCGACGCGGGCGCCGACGCGCTGTGTGCGCCCTGACGTGGTCCCTCTCGGCGCTCGCGACACGAGACGCGAGCGCCCCGCGCAGGTAACCTCGACGACCCGCCCATCCAGGCGGCTCACGAGGTCACCCCACGAGAGGAGAACGACATGTTCGACAAGATCGACCACATCGGCATCGCCGTGCGCTCCATCGAGGCGCACATCCCACTCTACCGCGACGTCTTCGGGATGGAGTTCCTGGGCGAGGAGGAGGTCGCCGAGCAGCGAGTCCGCGTCGCGTTCTTCAAGATCGGAGAGTCGCTCATCGAGCTCCTCGAGCCGACCTCAGACGACAGCCCGATCGCCAAACACATCGAGAAGTACGGCGAGGGGATCCACCACCTCGCGCTGGGCTGTGAGGACATCGTCGCCGCGCGCGAGGCCGTCGCGGCCAGGGGCGTGAGGCTCCTGTCGGACGCCCCCCGCGACGGCGCCCACGGTAAGCTCATCAGCTTCATGCACCCCAAGGACACCGGCCGCGTCCTCACCGAGCTGACCCAGCGCAAGCCCGACGCCGAGGAGCACTGAGCGCGCTCGGCGCTCAGCTCTCGCGCTGCGCCTCCTCGAGGCTCGCCGTGAGCGACTCGATCTGGGCGACGGTGCGCTCGAGCTCGGCCGCGAGCTCGGCCTGGAGCGCGCCCGGCCACTCCTTGGCCACGAGCGCGTCCGCCAACGTCCTGTAGTACCAGAGCGTCTGCGCCCGCGTGGCCCTGAACCGGTCGTAGAGCGAGAGCCCGCTCAGGCGCAGATCACGCGCCATGGAGCGTGCGTTGTGCAGCTTGTCCGCGGCGGTGACCAGCAGCGCCGGGTCCGAGCCATCCTCCTCGACCACGTGCGCGATGTAGGCGTCCTTGCGCTCCTTCCAGGGCGGCTTCGGGTGCACCGCCGTGTCCGAGCACGCCTCCACGATCGCGCGCACGTCGGCGCCGAACGCCGCCTCGATCCGTGCGGCGATGTCGGGAAACTCCTCGACCCCGTCCTCGATCGCGTCGTGGAGCATCGCCC
>CAJXPN010000434.1 GCA_913058025.1 uncultured Myxococcales bacterium
CTCGCACGTGAACGGCTCGGGGGGATGCGTGATGCGCGAGCGCCACCCGGCCACGTGGAGCGTCCCCTCGCGCATGAAGAACGCCGCGGCGCCGTGCGTCCCGCCCGCGCTCGGCGACGTCAACCGCACGGGCTCGCCGCGCTCCAGATCCACGAGCCAGAGCGGCGTGTCACCGAGCCAGTCACCGACCGCCAGCGCGGTCTGTCCATCCGGCGACACGTCGCAGACCGTGAGCTCGCCGTCGAGCTGGGCAGCGAGCGGTCGGAACGCGCCCGTGTCCAACCCGAGCGCGCCGAGCTGGCTCTTCCCGAACACGTCATCCGCGCGGACGTGGCGCGTGACGATGAGCTCCTTCCCATCGGGCGTCCACGCCATCCCCCCGTGCGACAGGCGCTCGCCCTGACCCAGCGTCGTCACGAGCTCACCGGTCTGCGTGTCGAAGACGTCGACGCACCCGTCGCTGAGCCGGTCGATGGCGGACACCGAGCCCCGGGTGACCGCCACGCGCGCGCCGTCCGTGCTGATCGCGACCTCGGGCATCCAGCGCTCCCGCCCTGCGTCGGGCGTCAGATCCCTGCGCACGCCATCGACGCGCGCGATCACGTGCTCGCGAGTCATCGGCAGCCAGTGGTCCCAGTGCTTCACGGGCATCCGCGTGTACACCCGCGCGCTCGGTCCACGCTCCGATCGCTCCTTGGCGACCTCGCGCTGACGCTCGTGCTCGACTCCTGGCGTCCAGCTCGTCACCCAGGCCAGCGCGTCCGCCTCGCCCGCGGCCACGAACGCGCTGACCCCGAGCGGCTCGTCGGTCACCGCCTCGGGCTCCCCGCCCGCCGGGTCGAACCTGAAGACCTGCGCGTACCCCGTCGGCTCACCGCCCGCCTCGGCCGGACGATCGCTGAGGAAGAGCAGGGCGCCGTCGTGCGAGAACGCCGGCGCCCTGTCCTGATGGTTCCCCCGAGTCAACCTCCGCGGCTCGCCGCCCTCCAGCGGGACGCGCCACAGATCGCCGACGTACTTCGCCCCCTTCTCGTCCAGGCGAGACACCTCCACCGCGAGCCACGTACCGCTCGGGTGCGCCGCCACCGAGCCGACCCTCCCCAACTCGATCAGGTCCTCCGCATCGAACGCCGCTCGACCCATCTCATCACCCATGATCTCCTCTCCATTGCTCATTGAAACGATCATCGTTTCTACGCTGAACCCCTGCCCAGGCGCACTGGCGATTCCCGTGGCGCTCCAGGTGAACACACTGGAGCTTCGGGGCTCGACCTGCGGCCGCCCGCCTCCCGGCGGGCTCCGCGTCTCCTGCAAGGAGCCTCTCAACGGTGGCTGTTCTTGCGGGGGAGGTTCGCGTGGGCGCTCCGGCCAGCTGGACACAGATGTGCGTGAGGTTCGTCGTGCCGAAGTCAGAGCTCTTCCATTTCTTCAGCAACCCACAGCAGGAGCCCTCCCACAGCAAACACGTGGAATCCGAATTCGCTGCCGAAATGGGCCTCCCTCACATCTTCCGCGACCCACGTCATTGGCCTCGGTTCAGGCACGCTGGTCGAGTCCGAATTCGCTGCCGAAATGCGAAGCATCGCAGCAACCGGAGCGCAGCGGAGGTTGTGGTCGCTCGGCTCGAACGAAGAGAGAGCTGTGCGAGCGAGGCGCAGCCAGAGAAAGCAGAGCGATGCGCAGCCAAGAAAAAGGAGACGCGCTCGCAAAACGTGCGCTCCCCGTTTAGATTCTCTCACGCACTACAGACCCACCACGAGCGACCCATGACCGACATACGATACGACGACATCAACGCCCCCGAACCCGACACCGACGCGCTCGCGGCGAGCTACGCCGAGCTCGTCTCGGGGTTCGAGGCCGCCGTCGACGCCGACGCCGCCGAGCAGCTCGTCTCGACGTGGGACGCGCTGCGTCGCGACTTCACCACGTGGAGCGCGCTGGCGGGGCTCAGGTTCCGACAGGACACCACCGACCCCGAGGCCAAGGCGCAGCGCGAGCTCATGGACACGCTCTCGCCGGTGCTCCAGGAGCACGACACGAAGGTCAAGCTCACGCTCCTCGGGCACCCGCTGCGCGCCGAGCTCGAGGAGCGCATCGGCGCCCACGCGTTCAAGTTATGGGAGGCCGACGTCGCCGCGTTCAAGCCCGAGATCGCCGAGCTCCTCGTCAAGGAGTCCTCGCTCGACGCCGAGTACACGAGCCTGCTCTCCGACGCGCGCGTCGAGGTCCGCGGGACCGAGTACAACCTCTCCGAGCTCGGGAAGCTCCTGACGGACGCCGACCGCGAGCTGCGCCACGAGGCGTCGCGCGCGAGGTCGGAGTGGGTCATGGGGTCGTCGGAGGAGCTGGACAGGATCTTCTCGGAGCTCGTGGCCACGCGCCACGAGATGGCCACCACGCTCGGGTACGAGAACTACATCGAGCTCGGCTACAAGCTCATGCAGCGCGTGGACTACGACCAGTCCGACGTCGAGTCCTGGCGACAAGAGGTCCTCGAGCTCGTCGTCCCGCTGGCCAACGAGCTCCACGAGCGCCAGCGCGGCCTCCTCGAGCTCGACACGCTCCACGCCTGGGACGAGCCCGTCCACAGCCTCGAGGGCAACCCCGCGCCCGCCGGCGACCACGACTGGATGGTCGAGCGCGCCAAGACCATGTTCGACGAGCTCGGACACGGCATGGGCTCCTTCTTCCGCGACATGGCCGACGGCGGCTTCATCGACCTCAAGGCGCGCCAGGGCAAGGCCGGCGGCGGCTTCTGCACGTCCTTCCCCTCGGTCGGGATGCCCTACGTCTTCGCCAACTTCAACGGCACACAGGGCGACGTCATGGTCTTCACCCATGAGATGGGCCACGCCTTCCAGAACTTCAGCGCGTCGGACAAGCTCAGCGACTACCACTGGCCGACCTACGAGGCCGCCGAGATCCACTCGATGTCGCTGGAGTTCCTGACCTGGCCCCACATGGACAAGTTCTTTGACGGCGACGACGCCGAGCGCTTCCGCCAGGTCCACCTCATCGGCGGGCTCCTCTTCCTGCCCTACGGCGTGGCCGTCGACCACTTCCAGCACCTCGTCTACGCCCGTCCCGAGGCCACCGCCGCCGAGCGCCTCGAGATGTGGCGCGAGGTCGAGGCGCTCTACATGCCATGGCGTGACTGGGGCGACCTGGAGTTCGGCACGCAGGGCCGCCGCTGGCAGCTCCAAGGCCACATCTTCTCCGTGCCCTTCTATTACATCGACTACACGCTCGCGCAGTCGGTCGCCCTCCAGTTCTGGCTCAAGTCCGAGGCCGACTTCGACGCCGCCATGTCCGACTACGTCACCCTGTGCAGGCGCGGCGGAGAGGCCTCGTTCCAGGACCTCGTGCGCTCCGCCGGGCTCACGACGCCCTTCCAGCGCGGCTGCCTCGCCGACGTCATCGCGCGCTCGCGCGACGCCCTCGGGCTCGACTGAGCGCGGGGTCGCGCGCGGAGCCAGAAACTTCGGCGTTTTGCTCCGCGCGCCCTGTCGGGCTATGCTCGTCGATCTGCCCCCCTCGTACGACACCGAGCGCAGCATGACCCTCAGACCCGCCCTCTCGAACCTCTCGATCCTCCTCATGGCCGCCGCCTTACAGGTCGGATGCGCTGGCGAGCCTGGATCCGAGGTCGAACCCGACACGTCCTCACCCGACGCCGGAGACACGAGCCCGGACACCAGCGACCCCGGGGACACGGGCGGCGACCCCGAGGACACGGGCGGTGACCCCGAGGACGTCGGAGACCCGGGCCCCGACATCCCCAGCCGCATCTCCACCTCGGGCGCCTCGTTCTCCGGCACGCTCGCGCCCAACGAATCGGTCACCATCACGCTCGCGTCGTCCAACGGCGACCGCGTCATCATCTGGCTTCGCAAGAAGAACGGCACAACCTGGAACCCCTACGTCGCCATCCGCGACATGGGCGAGACGGACCCGATCGTCTACGGCAACCCGAGCGGCAACGCGGACGCGAGCATCCCGTTCCGCAGCGCCGACATCCCCGACGGGTGGACCTTCAGCGCCGGCGCCGACTACGCGCTCGACATCTCGAACCTCGCCAGCCTCCCGGCTGAGTTCTCCTTCACGCTCGAGTGCGTCGCCGGCCCCTGCGCCTACGACCCCGACGACCGCGACTCCGACGGCGTCCTCAACGCCTCGGACAA
Source organism: uncultured Myxococcales bacterium (assembly GCA_913058025.1). Taxonomy (GTDB): domain Bacteria; phylum Myxococcota_A; class Bradymonadia; order Bradymonadales; family Bradymonadaceae; genus CAJXPN01. The sequence goes on from CAJXPN010000434.1 coordinate 4,185, forward strand.
CTGCCCCGACACCCCGAACTCCGAGCAGGCCGACATCGACGGCGACGACCTCGGCGACCTCTGCGACGACGACGACGGCCGCGACCTCTACCCCGACCTCTCTGACGACGCGCTCGAGGACGCGCTGCGCGCCGACCGCGACCACGCCGGCCTCTCCTACGACGCCGCCCGAGACGCCCTCTTCGAGTTCGTCGACAACGACAACGGCTTCGTCGAGGCCGCCTACACCGGCGTCCGAATCGAGACCTCCGTGAAGCCGCCCGGCTCGGTCCTGAACACCGAGCACACCTGGCCGCAGAGCCGCGGCGCCGACTCGGGCGACGCGCGCTCCGACCTCCACCACCTCTTCCCCGTGATCCCCAGCGTCAACTCGCGCCGCTCGAACAACTACTTCGGCGTCGTCACCGACCCCTCCTGGGAGGAGGCCGGCTCGAAGTACGGCAGGGGCGCCAACGACGAGACGCTCTTCGAGCCACGCGACGCGCACAAGGGCGACGTCGCGCGCGCGATCTTCTACTTCGCCGTGATGTACGAAGGCGACATCATCCCCGAAGAGGAGGCGATCCTGCGCGCCTGGCACGCCCAGTTCCCGCCCGACGGCGCCGACCGCGCCCGGAACAACCGCGTCGCGCAGCGACAGCGCTCGCGCAACCCCTTCGTCGACTTCCCCGAGCTCGTCGAGAAGATCGACGACTTCTGAGCCGTCGCTCGAGCGGCGCAACAAGGGGCGCTCAATCCTCGAGCTGTCTCTTATACACATCTGACGCTGCCGACGATCTACTCTGTGTAGAT
>CAJXPN010000435.1 GCA_913058025.1 uncultured Myxococcales bacterium
CGAGATTTCTGCCTGTCTCGTGGGCTCGGAGATGTGTATAAGAGACAGGGGGTTGTGGCCGAAGCCCGAGCCGGAGTCGCCGCCGGTGGAGATCTTGTTCGTGTTCTTGTTTCGCTTGCCCATGCCGACGCGCCTCGTTCGGGGTCCTGTGGTCGTGGGCCACGCGGCCCTCTCCGAGAGTGTGGAGTTTTTGGGTGGCTACTCGCAAGGGCGCTCTTCGAGTGAGGCGCACTCACGGCTCGGGTCTCGGCGCGCTTGAGAGGGGGGATTGGCTTTGTTAGGCTCCCGCATGCTCACCAACATCGCCGACTATTTACGATCGCTGGGTGACACCAAACTCGATGAGGATCGGGACGAGGTGCTCCAGGTCGCGCGCGAGGTCTTGCTCGACTTCGGCGTCCAGCGCGCGACGATGAGCGAGATCGCCCGGCGAAGCAGCGTGAGCCAGGCGACCATCTACCGCTGGTTCGACGGCAAGGACCAGATCGTCAGGCTCGTCATGATGCGCGAGGCGAGGGCGCTGCTCGCCGAGCTCCAGGCCGTGCTCGACGCGGACGCCGCGCCCGACGAACAGCTCATCGAGATCGCGGTGGTCATCGCGCTGCGGATTCATGAGCAGCCGCTTCTCAAGCGGTTCCTGCGCACGGACCCGGACCTCATCCTGCCAAAGGTGACGCTCGAGGCGGGCGCCATGCTGGACATGGGCTCTCGGTTTCTTGCCGCTCACATCGATGGTCTCATGCGCTCTGGGGACGTCCCCGAAGGGAACGCGGCCGCGATCGCCGAGCTGCTCACCCGCGCCGTGCACTCGCTCTTCCTCACCCCCTCCACGGTCATCCCACTCGACGACGAGGTGTTCGTCCGTGAGGTGATCGGAGACGTCATCAGGGCGCTGCTTCGCCTCCCCTGAAGGCCGCTTGCAACATCCTGGGGTGATTCGTGTGCGCTCTCTGAGGAGCGTCAGAGGCCGTACTTTGCGGTTGATTGCATGAGAGTGGGTTGATATTTTGTTCTCATGCTCTCACGTGTCGTGCCTCGTGAGTCGCTCTTGAGGGTTTCACCCATGCGCTCATCCAACGAGCGAGCTCGTGGGTGGTCAACTCAAGAACAGGCTTGCGTGAACGCGCAGGCCTCCGAGCAGGAGGTCTCATGTCGAGGCGAAGACGATGCGAGAGAGGGGCGCGCCGGATCGAACCCGGCGCCGCCGGGACAGCGAGGCCGCTCGTGGGGTGGAGGTTGGCGGCCTCGTCGGCTGTTGTGGTCGGGCTCCTTGGCGCCTGCGACGCGGGCTCGGTCGGGATCGATCCGACGATCGTGCCCGTGCCGACGCAGGACGACACCGGGCAGCTCGACTCGGGGCAGATCGACTCGGGGCAGACCCCACCGGTCATGGGCTGTGACATCGAGAGGGTGTTCGCCGAGAACGCATGCACCACGTGCCACAGCGACTCGCCCGGCGTGGCCGGCGGGGAGCTCGACCTGATCTCGGAGGGGCTCGCCGCGCGGATGGTCGGCGTGCCCTCGCGAGGAGCGGGCTGCGCCGAGGACGAGCTCGTGGATCTGGATCAGCCCGAGGCGTCCGTGCTGCTGCGTTCGGTGGACCCGGAGCGCTACGCCGGGTTCGGTGGCGCCGGCTGTCAGCCCGCGAGGATGCCGCTGGCCAGTGACGTGGTCGTGTCGTCGGAGGACGTGGAGTGCATGGAGCGGTGGGTTCGGGGCCTCGAGGCTCCCGAGCCCGAGGTCGACGACGTGCCCGTGCGAGGCGACGCCTTCACCGTACTCACCAGGGTGAAGTACCTGACGCACGGCGGCGCCATCACGCTCGCCGAGCTCGAGCTGGCCAGCGACGCCGACGGCAAGATCGTGCCCGCCCGGCTCCAGGAGCTCGTCGCAGGGTGGATGCAGACCACCGAGTTCGAGGACAAGCGCAGGCAGTTCCTCGAGCTGATGCTCCAGCAGACACCCTCCAACGAGGACTACTACTACCAGTACCGCAACACCAGGATCCCCAGCCTCGCTGGGTTCAGGGAGAACCTGAGGACGAGCCTCGTGCGCACGGCCGAGCGGATCATCGACGACGGTGAGGACTTCAGGGACATCGTCACCACGAACACGTGGGAGGTGACGACGGCGACGCTGGTCGCGTTGAAGATGGCGGACAACCCGATGTACCTGAAGTCGAATGGGATCTGGCCCAAGAACCACGGCCTCAACGACATCAAGTACGTCCTGGGCATCGACGGCCTCTACGACAAGGACGTGGACATGAGCGACTGGCGTACGGTCACGCTCGTTCACGACCCGAGCTCACGCGACATGGACGAGGAGGGGGACTTCCTCGACCCGGCGCAGGCGCAGCGGCTGCGCGACGTCCCCGACGGCGGCTCGGTGAGGTTGCGCGCGCTACGCATCGGCTTCTTCACGTCGCCGGCCTTCTTCCAGAGCTGGATCACCAACGGCGACAACGACTTCCGCGTCACCATCAACCAGGCGCTCATCGTCGCGACCGGGAAGACCTTCTCCCCCGGCGACACGACGACGCAGAACACGAATTCGGAGGGCGTGGACCTCGACGCGTTCCCGCCGACGTCGGAGTGCTACGGGTGCCACAAGAACCTGGACACGATGCAGGCCGCGTTCAGCGCGAACTTCGACCCGGTCAACTCTCGCCAGCACGTGCCCGGTGACGCGCCGCCGCGGGTGGACTTCGCCTTCCAGGGGCACAGCGTGCCCATCGGCTCGCTGCGAGACTGGGCCAGCGCGCTCGCCGAGCACCCGAACTTCGCCAACGCGTGGGTGCTCAAGATGTGTCAGTGGGCGAGCAGCACGCGCTGCGATCCCAACGACGAGGAGGTCGCCGCGTTGGCCGACGAGTTCGCGAGCTCGGGCTACGACATGACGCGCCTCTTCGAGCGCTTCTTCTCGTCTCGATTGGTCACGGACACGTCCTTCGTGGAGGGGACGAAGGTTCCGGGCGCTCAGGTCGGTATCGCGCGCAAGGGTCACTACTGCAGCGCGCTGCGCGTGCGGCTCTCGGACGTGCTCGAGGCGAGGGGGAGGGCGCCGGACAGCGACGCCGACGTGTGCGGCCTGAGCGACGAGATCGAGATCCTCGGCTCGAGCGTCCCCGAGGACGTCGTCGGGCGAGGCGCGACCGACCTCCACCAGCCCAGGGACTTCGAGCCGATGACGGCGGTGTCCTTCGAGGGGCTGTGCGCGCTGAGCGCGCCAGAGCTCGTGAACCCCATGGGGAACGCGCTCTTCGATTCGAGGGAGCCCGAGCAGATCCTGGACCTGATGACCTCGACTGTGCTCGGGTTCCCCGAGGGCTCGGCGCGCTACGTGGCGCAGCGTGAGGTCATGGGGCGCCTCTACGACGCCCAGGTCGCCGCCCCGGAGTGCGCCGACGCCGAGCAGCTCGAGCGGGCGCTGGCGAGCTCGGAGCCGAGGTGTGGGATGGGGCTCAGTCCCACCGATGCCCTTCGCAACATCTGGACGATCACGTGCCAGTCACCTTCACTGACAGGACTAGGACTATGACCCGCTTGACACGAAGGAGGCTGCTCGGCCACGCCTCCCGCTCCGCGCTCGGCCTCTCGATGCGCTCTGTGATCACGGGGCTGCCGGTGTCGTTCCTGCTGACCGGTGACGCTGTCGCCGCGCCAAACCCCGCCAGGATCGCGATCCTGTCGAGCTCCGGGTCCGGCGAGCCGCTCAACGTCTACGGCCCCGGGACCTACGCGCCAGAGCTGGCGTCGGTCTGTGAGCACCCGCGCCCCGAAGAGGTCGACCCGGCGGAGGTCGGCTCGGTCGTGGTGAACGGCGTCACGCTGAGCGTGGAGGACCTCTCCGAGAGCGCGGAGGTCCAGCTCAGCGGCGAGCGCGTGCGCATGGCGCGCTGCTTCGAGGCGCTCTCGCCGGAGATGCGCGCGCACATGGTGTGGTTCAACTACCGCACGCGGGCGAACATCCACCCGCAGTACCGCTCCGTGCTGACGAGCTACGGGGACGTGCACAACGCGCTCGGGCGAGGCGCCGAGGAGATCCCCGCGGCGATCGCCCAGGAGATGGCCGCGATCCTGGGCACGACGACGAGCGCGCCCTTCGTCCTGGGCGGCGGGAGCTTCTCTTCGGGTGGCTCTCCGCTCGCGTCCTACTCGCCCATGAAGGTGAAGACGCTGGCGAACAGCGTGGGGCGCTCGATGGGAGGCCCCGAGCAGTTCGGCGCGCTCTACGACCACTTCATCGATCAGACCTACGGCAAGGTGAAGAGGGAGGGCACCGCCCAGCAGAAGCGCTTCCTGGATCAGTACGCCTCGAGCAAGCAGCAGGCGTCGGCGTTCGGCGACCAGCTCGGGCAGATGCTCGAGGGGATCGTCGACGACACGATCGAGAGCCAGCTCCGGACCGCCGTCATGATCGCGAAGCTGCGGCTCTCGCCCGTGGTGGTGACGAACTACTCCTTCGGCCACGACAACCACAGCGACTTCGACTTGAGCTTCGAGGCGGGCGAGACGCTCAAGATGATCAAGGCGTTGGACACGTACTGGAAGGTCGCCAACGAGATGGGCGTCGTCGACGACACGCTCTACGCCACCGTCGACGTGTTCGGTCGGACGCCGAAGAGGGGCTCGAAGGGTGGGCGCGGCCACTACGGATCGTTCACCAGCGGCTTGATCGTGGGCACGCACCTGGAGGGAGGCGTGATCGGCGGCATCGACGCCAGCGGAGGCAAGGCCGTCGCCTCGGGCATCAACTCGACCACGGGCTCGAGCGAGAGCCCCGACGTGGCGCCCGAGGACACCCTGAACGCCTACTACCGAACGCTCATGGGTCTCGTCGGCGTCCCCCCCGAGCGCCGAGAGGTGCGCATCCCGAAGGGCAAGGAGGTGCTCTCGATGCTGTGAGGCTGGTGCTGTCTCTTATACACATCTGACGCTGCCGACGATCTACT
>CAJXPN010000436.1 GCA_913058025.1 uncultured Myxococcales bacterium
CGGCAGCGTCAGATGTGTATAAGAGACAGGCGGCGCGTACTCGGTCATCTCGCAGTCGCTGGGCATCGAGATGGGCGGCAGCGTCGGCGTGCCGCTGTACCTGTCGCAGGTGCTCGCCACGACGATGTACATCTTCGGCTTCAGGGAGGGCTGGGTCTGGATGTTCGAGCAGCTCGGGTACGCTGACGGCCTGTGGGCCGAGCCGCTGGTGGTGGACCTGTCGCTGTTCGCGATCCTCTTCGGGGTGGCGTACGTGAGCGCCGGGCTCGCCTTCAAGCTCCAGTACGTGATCGCGGTGATCATCGCCGCGAGCCTGGCCTCGATCGGGGTCGCGGCGTACCAGGGGTCGATGTCGTATGAGCCGGCGCTCTGGGGCGCCGCGACCGCGGGCGGCACCGGCGCGCTGCTCACGGCCGACTTCTGGACGGTCTTCGCGGTCTTCTTCCCGGCGGCCACCGGGATCATGGCGGGCGCGAACATGTCGGGCGAGCTCGCGAACCCGAGGCGCAGCATCCCCATGGGGACGATCTCGGCGATCGTGGTGAGCTACGTGATCTACATGGTCCTCGTGTACTGGCTGGCGACCTCGGCCTCGCCCGAGGAGCTGCGCGAGAACTACACGATCATGATCGACCGGGCGGCCTGGGGCCCCGCCGTCGTCGGCGGTCTGCTCGGCGCGACCTTCTCCAGCGCGCTCGCCTCGATCGTGGGCGCGCCGAGGATCTTGCAGGCGCTCGGCGAGCACAACATCATCCCGCGTGGGGAGTGGCTCGGGAGCAAGAACGCGCGCGGGGAGCCGGGCAACGCGATGATCGTGTCGGGCGTGCTCGTCTTCGCGACGCTCATGCTGCGCGACCTCAACGTCATCGCCCCCTTCATCACGATGTTCTTCCTGATCACCTACGGAGTGATCAACATCGTGGTGCTCATCGAGCAGAGCCTGGGGCTCACGAGCTTTCGGCCCAAGCTGCGCGTGCCGATCGTGGTCCCGCTGGTCGGCGCGGTCGGCTGCGTCTTCGCGATGTTCGTCATCAACGCCACTGCGAGCCTCGTGGCGATCCTGGTCGTGCTCGCTTTTTACGGGTTGCTCATCCGGCGCCACATCGACTCCCCCTACGACGACGTGCGCAGCGGGCTGTTCGTGGCGATCGCGCAGTGGGCCGCTCAGAAGGCCGCCAACCTCCCGCATCAGCCCCAGCGCGCGTGGCGGCCGAACCTGCTCGTGCCGGTGCAGGACCCGCTGGCGCTGCGCGGCGAGTGCCCATTCTTGCAGGACCTGGTCAAGCCCACGGGCTACGTCGACCTCATGGGAATCGGCCCGCTCGAGCGCCACGAGGCGCTCTCGGGCGCGCTCGCCGACATCTCGCGCGACATGCACGAGGAGGGCGTCTTCTCGCGCTGGGCCACGCTCGACAGCGACGACTTCGCCCGCGGCGCGATCCTCGGGATGGAGGCGCTCGAGGGGTCGTTCTTCCGCCCGAACATGCTCTTCTTGAAGCTGCCGCGCGGTGAAGAGGAGCGCGAGGAGGTGAGCCGTATCGTGGCGCGCGCGCAGGACAATCAGCTCGGCGCGATCGTCTTCGGGATGCACGAGCGCGTGCGCCTCGGCTCTCAGAAGACGATCAACCTGTGGGTCCACGCCGACTCGCCCGACGTCGAGCTCGTGCGCCGGCGCAGCCACCTCAACCTGGCGATCCTTCTCGCCTTCACGCTCGCCAGGAACTGGGGCGCGCGCATCAACATCGTGACCGTGATCCCCGAGGGCGCCGACCAGGCGCGCGCGCGCGCCTCGCTCGAGAACTTGATCGACCTGGCCCGTATCCCCGACCCCGAGATTCACCTGCTCATGGGCGGCTTCCAGGAGAGCATGCCGCGCGCGCCGCGCTGTGACCTGGACATCATGGGCCTGTCCGACCCGATCGACTTCGGCTTCATGCAGCGCGCCGTCGACGTGACCGAGTCCAGCGTGCTCTTCGTGGCCGACTCGGGCAATGAGAGCGCGCTGGCGTGAGGCCGGCGAGGCGCCGCGCGCATGGATGAGGGCCGCCATGGCCTGGGTACGTCACGTCCGAGTGGGTCCTGGGGTAGGAGCGAAGCGAGCGCCCTCTCGCCTGAAGGGCGTGCCCGTTCTCGGTTGGTGATCGCCTCGGGCCGCGTGGTATACGCGATCGCGTAGATTACAAACGATGGACGCTCGCCCGCTTGGGGTGCGCGTGAACCGAGAGCCCGAGAGGTAGCCCGATGTCGGTCGATCAGAACCTGGTGGTCGAAGAGCTCCTGACGAAGCCCAGCGCCGTGTCCCCGACGTTGTTCGTGGGCCTGGGCGGGTGTGGGTGCAAGATGATCGTGCGCGTGGCGCGCCATCTCAAGCGCCGTCACGACTACAGCGAGCGCTACAAGGACCTCGTGAAGTTCGCGCTCGTGGACACCAACATCAACGACCTCGAGGGCTACCGCGAGGAGGCCGACGAGACGTTCCTGATCTCGGACTTCGAGAAGGAGGAGTACGCCAACTTCGCCTCGGGCCTGAAGTTCGTCGAGGCCGACCCCTACTTCACGCAGTGGGTCCCGCAGGACTACCGCTTCCGCGCTGGCGACACCGCCGGCGCCGGGCAGATCCGCATCGAGTCGCGCCTCGGGTGCTACTACCAGATGAAGCACGGCGACTTCGTCGCGCGCTTTCGCCGGATGCTCGAGAGCCTGAAGTCGCACGAGCACGGGCACAGGCGCCTGGACTCGCGCGAGATCCGCATCGTGCTCTGCTTCTCGGTCGCCGGCGGCACCGGCTCGGGCTCGCACACCGCGCTCGCGTACATGCTGCGCGACCAGGCCCGCGCGCTCGGGAAGGCCCAGGTCATCGGCGTCTCCGTGCAGCCGGCCGTCTTCGAGGACAAGACCGGCTCGAACAAGGACGGCACGTTCGCCAACGGCTACGCCGCCTTGAAGGAGGTCGAGCACCTCATGAAGCTCGGCAGCCCCGAGTCGAGGTTCTTCCCCGAGGGCGGGCTCGAGTTCCACTACGACCCCTCCGACGAGTCGAAGCGGAAGGTGCGCGAGCGCCCCTTCGAGTTCATGTACATCATCGACAAGCCCGAGACGTTCACCGTCGAGGACCCGATCGCCGCGGCCGCCGACGGCCTCTACCTCCAGTTCTTCTCGCCGCTCTTCGGCGTCCAGTCTGGCGACTACGACAACTACACCCAGCACCAGCGCTTCCTCGTTCCCCACGACTTCGAGTCCAAGGGAATCGTGGGTTTCACGCAGTTCTACGGCAGCTTCGGCTCGGCCGTGCTGCTCGTGCCGGTCAACGGGCTCGTGGACTACTGCAGCCAGTCGGCCGCGCTCTCGCTCATGCGCGCGAGCTTCCTCGGGGACATCCCCGGCGAGACGGTATACGGGCGCCTGAGGTCCAACCCGGAGCCCTTCTTCGAGGTCACCGAGCACGACGACGAGGGCGCTCGCCCGCTCCACCTCTCCGACTTCGTCAAGAAGGAGGAGGGCATCCGCAAGCGCCTGCGCGATCGCCTCTTCGCCAAGCGCGTGCGCCTGCTTGGCAAGTGCGAGTTCGACGAGGGCATGGACGGCCGCTTCCTCGAGATGTTCCGCCACGGCCACCGCATCGGCGAGGTCCCCTCGGACAACGGCACATGGAAGGTCGCGGAGGAGCGCATCCCGCGTGATCGCGAGCAGCTCGCCGATCGCGGGATGAACTACTCGATCGGCATGCTCGTGCTCGACGCCGTCGCCGGCGACGGCGGCCAGCGCTCCCAGCCTGGCATCCTCCAGGCCGTGAACCGCGAGCTCGAGGACTTCTCGCGCAGGCTCGTCGCCGACGTCCCCGTCGCCGACAAGATGCTCGTGCGCGAGTGGAAGTCGAAGGCGGCCGGTTGGGCCGAGGACCTCAAGCGCCGCGGCGTGCGCCGCCTCGAGTCCGGCTACTCCAAGCACGGGATCGACTACCCGGGGATGGAGTCGCTGCTCGACCTCAAGTTCCTCGAGGACGGCACCGCCGAGGTCTCGCTCGCGGCCAAGCGCTTCGCCGTGCTCGCGATCCGCGAGGACCTCAAGACCGAGATGCCCGACCCCAGGCCCTTCGAGGGCTTCGACCTCCCCGAGTACAAGGACGACGACAAGATCCGCGAGCGCGACGCGCCGATCCTCATCGACACGCTGCTCGACCAGGCCAAGAAGAAGGCGTTCGTCGAGATCCAGAAGATGTTCGTCGAGCAGCGCTCGAAGTTGCGCGACAAGCTGGGCGCCTACGCCGAGGTCTCCCGCTCGCTCGAGATGGGCTTCGACGTCTTCGAGCGCGAGCGCTCAAAGCAGCTCGAGCGCCTGCGCACGCAGGGAGCCTCGTCGGCCAACCAGTTCGTCCTGGACGCCGAGGCGTTCCAGATCGAGAACGGCCGCCGCATGTGGGACTTCTTCTACGAGGACCAGATCGCCAACATGCCCGAACTCAGCCTCTCGAACCCCAGGGTCCAGGGCGAGCTCAGCGGCACCGTGCGTGACCTGAGCCTGCGCCAGGGCGGCGGCACGACCGCATCGCTCGAGCGCCTCTTCGACGCGCTGCGCGCCTACGCCGACGCGTTCCTCGGCAAGCAGATCGGCGGCGACCCCAAGGCCACCGACCGCCACCGCCGCGACGGCCTCACGCTCTCGGACGCCCTCGAGCTCGAGGTCATCTACCGCGCGCTCTACATGTCCAACCTCGACGAGATCCGCGCCAAGGGTGGCCAGCTCGTGCGCTCGATCCTCGCGCAGTACAGAAGCCAGCCGCGCGAGGCGATGCTCAACCTCTCCGAGCCCATCCACCAGGACTACCTGCGCGACAAGGTCAAGCGCGTGGTCAAGGAGAAGGCGTCCCTGCTCGTGAGCTACGAGGAGTCGCGCGACCAGCACCTGTCTCTTATACACATCTCCGAGCCCACGAGACAGGCAGAAATCTC
>CAJXPN010000437.1 GCA_913058025.1 uncultured Myxococcales bacterium
CTACACAGAGTAGATCGTCGGCAGCGTCAGATGTGTATAAGAGACAGCTCGTAGAGCGGGTGGGTCGTGCGGAAGGAATCCCACAGCGACAGGTCCGAGTAGTACGGGTGCCCCTCCCCCTCGTGCACCTGGCCGTCGATCCCCGGGTAGCGCCCGTCCACGCCGTCGAGCCGCGTGGGCATCCGGTACGCGTTGTAGAGCGCGGTGAAGAACACCGCGCGGTCGCGCTCGCGACCCCCCGCCACGCGGATCTTGGAGAGCTTCTCCAACCACAGCGCCTTCACCGCCGCGCGCGCCTCGTCGAAGCCCACGCCCTCGACCTCGTCGTCGAAGTGCGCCTGCGCCTGCGCCGCGTCCACCCAGGACACGCCCACGCGCAGCGTCACCGGCTCGGCCGGCGCCTCGTCCCACTCCATGATCACCCCGGACCGCGCGCCCTCGAACGGGCCGCTCCCCTCGGTGACCTCGCTCCCGCTCCAGCCCCGGAAGCCCGTGGGCGCCGGCGTCGCCTCGATCACGAAGTGCAGCGTGAACGGGTTCCCCCGCGTCGAGTAGCCCTTGGTGTGGTCGAGCGAGCCGACGATCCTCCCGTCGACGACCTCCACGCGCGCGTCTCCGATCGCCTCGTCCGTGATCGACGCGCCCGCGTCCACCGTGAGCTGCGCCTTGCCGCCGGCGTCGAACGTGTACCGATGGATCGCGCCGCGAGTGGTCGCCGTGAGCTCCACGCCCACGCGCTCGTCCGGGAGCCGCGTCGTGTAGTAGCCCGGCTCGGCGTCCTGGGCCGCGCGATCCTGGGGCGTCCACGCCTTCCAGGGCTCCTGGACGTCGCGCCACGCGCCGACCCGCAGGTCCCCGTAGTCGGGCACGCCCGTGCCCACGAAGTGCAGGTGGCTGAAGCCTCGCACGTCGCCGTCGCTGTCGTTGTAGCCGCCCATGTGTTGGGTCGCTCCGTGGGCGCCCGCGCGCGTCGTGTCTGGCCCGATGCGAACCATCCCCAGCGGGACCTGCGCCGCGGGCGTGAGCGCCGAGAACCCGTAGCCGCCGCCGCCCGTCCCGATGAATGGGTCGACCGCGTCGAACGCCTCGTCCGGCGTGTTGAACGTGTCCGGGTCCAGGAGCGCCACGGCCTCGCCCGCGTCCGCCGCCGCGTCCACCGCCGCGTCCGCCGCCGCGTCCGCGCCCACGTCACCCCCGAGATCCGTGGCCGCGTCTGCGCTCGCGTCCGCCTCGCCGACGTCGGGGGCCGGCGCCGGCTCCGGGCCGCCGCACGCCGTGAACATCGCCGCCGTCATCGCCACGTGGAGTGCGTCCCTCGCTCGCATCGCTAACCTCTCGTCTCTGGGGTCCTCGGGGCCCTCGCGGCCCGCGGCGCCACTCTACCGCGTCCCAGGTGGGCGTGTGTAGATCAATACGTTCGCGGCCGCGCAGGCCATCCTGGGGCAACCTGGTGTGTGAGGGCTTCGCCCTTGCCCTCGATCGTCGCGCCGCGCTACAGATCGCTGTGGACACACAGACAGGACCTCAAAGGAGCACGTAGGATGTCGACCCGACACGTGATGGCCGCGCTCGCGCTCTCCGCGCTCACCCTCTCGGCTGGCTGCGCGAAGACCAGGACGCCGGACCCCAAGCCGCCAGCCTTCGAGCTGCGGCCGGACGCCAGGATCGCGCGCGCCATCGCGCCGCTCTCCGCGGGCTTCCCCGTCATCGCCTACCTCGAGCCTGGCGCCGTCGACGCCTTCGCCCAGCGCCACGACTGGGCCGGGGCGTTCGCGCCCGAGCTCCTCCTGGGCATGAGCCGCCTCGATTCGCTCGACCGCTCCGAGCTCATGAGCGTTGGGCTGGGCGCCGTGGACAACCGCGACGTCCACGCCGCCGCCGCGGTCGGCGCACCGATCGGCGCCTTCGAGGTCGCCCACGTCATCCAACACCGCGTCTGGCTCCCCTCGCGCGACCCCGGCGCGCTCGCCAACGAGCTCGTCACGATCCTGCTCTCGCCAGGCTTCTACGGCGAGCTCGACTCGGACTACGCCGCCGAGCTCGGCCTCGCGTCGAACGCGCTCTTCGTCGAGGACGACATCCTCCTCCTCGCGCAGGGCGACGACGGCCTCACCGTCGACATCTTCTCGGTCTCGGACAACGCGCCCGCGGCTGCGCTCGAGGGCGCCATCGCCTCGCTGCGCGCGCGCCCCGACGCCGCCCCCGCCGTGGGGCCGGCGCGCGCTCACTTCTTGACGCGCCCGGGCGCGTTCGGCGCGCTCTTCTCCACGTTCGAGATCGCCGTGGCCTCCCGCGCGCTCGAGCCCGCCTCCCGCATGCGCTTCCTTCCCCGCGAGCAGCTCGCCGAGCGGTTCCCCGAAGAGGCGCGCGCCGAGGCCGCGTCGATGCGTCTACTCAGCGTGCTCCGCCGAGGCGGTGAGCGCGCGATCGTGGCCAGGCTCGACCCCGAGCTCGAGGTCACCGCCGTGGTCGAGCGCTTCGCCGAGCGCGACGCCACCGTCGCCGAGGCCACGCTCGGCGCCGCGGGCCAGAGCGACCTGTTCCGCCTCCGCTACGTCGGCCCGCTCGGCTCCCGAGAGGCCGCCGCCTGGCTCACCGCGCTCCCCGACGACTTCGGCGCCGACGGGATGTTCTTCGACGACGTCCTCGAGACCCCCGAGGTCTCCTCCGCCGCGCTCTCCTCCCCCGAGCTCCTGCTCGCCGAGCTCCTCGAGGAGCTCGCCCCCGGAATGCGCGCGCGCGACGCCTCGGCGAAGGTCCGCGGCGTCGCGATCACGTACTCGGCCGACGACATCGAGACCACCGGCTCGACCGGCTTCGCCGTCGACGCCAGGCCCGAGTCCTCCGCCGACCTCACCTCCTGGCTCGGCCAGGTCATGGACGAAGAGTATGGCGTCGAGGAGGACGACCCGCTCCGCTCGATCGTGGCCTCCGAGGTCCGCCCAGGGCTCGTCTCCGCGCTCTACGCGGTCTACCCCGACCAGATCTTCGGCGCGCCGACCGCGCACGACCCGGGCCTCTCCATCCACGTCGACATGATCAAGCTCCTCCCCGCGCTCACGGAGGTCGCGCCCTCGTTCACGGGCTGGGCCCGAGAGCTCGACGTGCTCCACCTCTCCCACGACCCCGGCGCGCGCGCCGACACGTTCACGCTCGTCGGCGGCGCGCGCGGCGAGTTCGCCGACGCGCCCACGCCCGCCCCCCTGCCGCTCGGGGAGGTCGTCGGTTCGACCGTGGCCGGGTGCTTCTCCGAGGTCCCCGACCTGCTCGAGATCGAGCTCGGGGACTCCGCCGACATCGGCGCCGTGCGCGCGTTCGTCGAGCGCGAGGCCGGCGCGACGACCGAGCGCATGGAGAACCTGTTCGCCTGCGCTCGTGAGCGCGACCCGGCGCTCGCCGAGATCGTCGAGACCGCCTGGCTCTACAGGATCGCCGCGTACCACGACGCGCTGCGCCAGGACGACGCGCGCGACGCGATCCTCGCCGAGGTCTGTCCTCGCCGCAGCGTCCCCGCGTGCGCGGTCCTCGATGACTGACGAACCCGCCCGCGCGCTCGCGCATAGGCCTCCCGTGGAAAACCTGTCTAGAGGAGTCGATGTGATGAGAGCGCGTGTGTGGTGGGTGTTCGTGGCGGCGGCGCTGGTGGGATGCGGGACGGCCGACTTGAGGCCGGACGCGTGGACGTCGGCGCCAAAGCCCGCGGAGCAGGAGCGCGGCAAGGCGCTGCTCGAGGAGCTCGCGCAGGCCCACGGCGGCGTCGACGCGTGGCGCGCGGGCGGCCACACCCAGTTCGTCGTGCGCGACCACTGGCCCCACTTCATCACGCGCGCGGCCGCCGCGCCCTGGCCCGAGTCCGGCCAGCGCATCCGGTTCACCGTGCGCACGGGCGAGGACTCCTCGCGCGCCGAGTTCCTCGAGGGCTCGGGCCAGGGCGAGGCGTGGGGCATCCAGCAGTGGGTCACCTACAAGGTCGCCAAGGGCGGCTCGCCCCGCTTCGAGCCCGACTCCGACGTCTGGTTCTGGCTCCCCACCGTCGAGTACTTCTTCGAGGCGCCGTTCCGGCTGCGCGAGGGCCAGAACGTCACGTACCTCGGCTCCGAAACGCTCGGCGATCGCACCTTCGAGAAGGTCTTCGTGACCTGGGGCGGCTGGTCGCTCACCGACGAGATCGATCAGTACGTCGTATGGATCGACGCCGACACCCGCCGCCTCGGCTACCTCCAGTACACCGTCCGCGACTTCGGCTCCTCGATGCAGGGGACCGTGGCGTACTCCGGCTACGTCGACGTCGGCGGCGGCCTGCTCGCCCCTGGCGACGTCCGCACCGTCGACGCCCCCGGCTCCACCGAGGTCAGCCTCCACCGGATGCAGTTCACCGACGTCGACTACGCCGCCCCCGTGCCGCCGTCGTTCGTCGTGCCCGATCCGTCCAAGAAGGCCGGCAAGGGCGACGAGGGCGAGGCGCGCTGAGCTCCTCCCGATGTCCTGAGGCGCGCTGGATGGGGAGTGTTCGAGGCGCTTGAAACATCTCTGACGTGCCGCTACTTTGTTTTGCACAGTAGCTGGTTCGAGCGCGAGGTGTCCCTGGACTACATCAAGCAAATGCGAAAGGGGATCGCGGAGATGTGCGTGCTCGCGGTGCTCAGGCAGGGGGACACCTACGGGTACGACCTCGTGGTGAGGTTGTCCTCGCTCGAGGCGCTCACGCTGAACCAGAACACGGTCTACCCTCTGCTCTCGAGGCTCAGGAAGGCGGGGCACGTGACCGTGTACGAGAAGGCCTCCCCGGAGGGGCCAGCGCGGCGTTACTTCACGCTCACGCTGGAGGGGAAGATGCGCCTGGCGGGAATGGAGACGTTCTGGCGGCAGATGCGCGTCGAGGTCTGTCTCTTATACACATCTCCGAGCCCACGAGACAGGCAGAAATCTCG
>CAJXPN010000438.1 GCA_913058025.1 uncultured Myxococcales bacterium
GTACTGCGACGGCGCGGCGCGACGCGGAGGTCACCTGGCCAGCGGCGCAGCGCGCCGTCGCAGTACGGGACGAGGACCTCGGTCTGCGTGTCCGTCGGGGCGTCGTCGAGGGTCGCGCACAGCGACTCCCAGATCGCGCGAGATGGCGAGCGCTGGAGGAGGCTGCGGATCTCACCGAGGTCGTGCACCGAGGCCTCCGTGTCGTGGTCGCCCGGAGTGTAAGGGATCGCGGGGCGAGGGAGGGAGCCCGAAACGGAAATTGACGCAGAGGAGGGGGGTTGGCACGGTGAAGCCCGAAGTGGCGAGACGCGAACCAAGGAAGGTTGCGGTGAGAGTGATCGGCATCGATCCGGGGACCCGTTGGACGGGCTACGGGATCATCGACAAGAAGGGGAACCAGCTCGTGCGCGTGGCGAGCGGCCGCATCAAGGCGGGGACGTCCGCGGTGCCGCTGCCTCAGCGGCTGGTGACGATCCACGACGAGCTCGAGGCGATCCTCAAGGTCCATTGCCCCTCGGACGGGGCCATCGAGGGGATCTTCCACGCCAAGAACGCGATGTCTGCGCTCAAGCTCGGTCACGCGCGAGGGGTCGCGATGATGGTGTTGCACCGCCACGACGTCGAGCTGATGGAGTACCCGCCCGCGTCGGTCAAGCAGGCCGTGACGGGGAACGGCCGCGCCAAGAAAGAGACCGTCGAGCAGATGGTTCGGATGATGCTCGGGATCCGGGGCGATCTGAGCGAGGACGAGTCCGACGCGCTCGCGGTCGCCATTTGTCATTGCAATACGATCCAATTCCACCGTCGGCTACGCTAGCCGTCGGGAGGATGTGGGTGTACTTTTGTTCAGTGTCGTGTCCCCCTCGCATGATCGTCATGTGAGGGTGAGCGCGCGTGAAGGAGAACGAGCATGATCGCGTTTCTGAGAGGAGAGGTGGTCGATCAGGCGATCGACCGCGTGGTGTTGGACGTGCGTGGCGTGGGCTACGAGGTCTTCGTGCCCGTGGGCACGCAGGGCAAGCTCAAGCCGAACGAGGCGGGTGAGGTCGGAGTGTTCGTGTATACGTCCGTGCGGGAGGACGCGATCCAGCTGTTCGGGTTCCACGCGCGCGACGTGAAGAGGGTGTTCGAGAAGATCATCACGGTCTCGGGGATCGGGCCCAAGCTCGGCCTGAGCGTGATGAGCTCGCTCGAGCCCGCCGAGCTGGTGCGCGCGATCGAGTCGAACGACGTGGCCGCGCTGACCAAGATCTCGGGCGTGGGGAAGAAGACCGCGCAGCGGCTGATTCTGGAGCTGAAGTCCAAGATCGACGACGTGGCCTTCGACTCGCTCTCGCCGACGGCGACAGTTGGCGGAGCGCTGATCGAGGATCTGCGGAGCGCGCTCGGGAACCTCGGGTACGACGACAAGATGATCGAGCCGATCGTGGCCGAGCTCGGGCCGAAGGCCGAAGAGCTCGGATCGCTGGATGACCTGCTGCGCGAGGCCTTCAAGCTGATGCGCTGAGCGGGATGAGCGCCCATGGCGGGTGCAGGAGATGAGAGCATGGAACGCAACGAGAACCTGAACGCCTTCGTGACCGAGGACGATGACGATCTGTTGGAGCGCTCGCTCCGGCCGCAGAAGTTCGAGGACTTCACCGGACAGGATCACCTCAAGGAGAACATGAACGTCATGGTGCGCTCGGCGCTCAAGCGCCAGGACGCGCTGGATCACCTCCTGTTCAGCGGGCCACCCGGGCTCGGCAAGACGACGCTGTCGCACATCGTCGCGCGTGAGATGGGCGTCAACCTCCACGTCACCAGCGGCCCGGCCATCGAGAAGAAGGGCGACCTCGCGGGGATCCTGACCGCGCTCGAGCCTGGAGACGTGCTCTTCATCGACGAGATCCACCGCCTCAGCGCCGTGGTCGAGGAGAACCTGTACCCGGCGATGGAGGACAACTACATCGACATCGTCATAGGTGAGGGTCCGAACTCGCGGAGCATGAAGCTCACGCTCCCGCCGTTCACGTTGGTGGGCGCGACCACGCGCTCGGGCTTGCTCACGGCGCCGCTGCGCGACCGCTTCGGCTTCGTCGCCAGGCTCGACTACTACGACGCCGACGAGCTCTCCATCATCGTGCGCCGCTCGGCCAAGATCATCAACATGGGCATCACGAAGAAGGGCTCCTTCGAGATCGCGCGGCGCTCGCGAGGCACCCCCCGCATCGCCAACCGCCTGCTCCGTCGCGTGCGTGACTGGGCCATCGTCGACGACCTCGACGAGATCACCGAAGAGCTCGCCGCGTACGCCATGGACAAGCTCGACGTCGACGAGCACGGCTTCGACTACCTCGACCGCCTCTACCTCGACGCCCTCGTCATCAAGTTCTCGGGAGGCCCGGTCGGCCTCGACACGCTCGCCGCGTCCGTCGGCGAGGAGCGCGACACGATCGAGGAGGTCGTCGAGCCTTACCTGCTCCAGCAGGGCTTCATCCAGCGCACCCCGCGTGGGCGGCTCGCGACCCAGAACGCCTTCACACACCTGGGCGTCCCGATCCAGGGCGGCCTCATCTGATACCGCGTGTGCACGAGGCGCGCGTAACAGCCCAACGCGAAGAGCGGCGTCGGCAGGTCTCCTGAAGGAGACCTGCCGACGCCGTGTTCACTCTGGCCCTGCACGTTGGCGCGTCACTTCTCGAAGATCACCTTGCCGGTGCCCGTCCGGATGATGCGACCCTCCACCCTGGAGTTCCGCACGATGACGTTGCCAGAGCCCTGGATGTTGATGGCGACGTCTGCCTCGAGGTCGACGTCGGTCAGGTACACGTCGCCCGAGCCTTGGATCGCGATGCCGACGTCCTCGGAGCGCAGCGTCGACTTCGTGATCTTGACCGCGCCGGAGCCCTGAATGAGGACGTTCGTGGAGGTCGACGAGAGCTTCGCGTTCTTGATCTTGATGCCGCACGAGCCTTGCACGGTCACGTTGTTCTCACCTTCGACGTGCCGCTCGGAGATGCTCAGCCCCTTGCGGCCCGTGCACGCGTAAGACTTCGAGTCTTTCTTTAGAGGTTTCCTCTTGTCGATGTAGCCGACGCGGCCCTTGACCTCGGGGCGCTCGATGTCGGATTCGCCCAGGACGAGCTCGCTCTTGGCGGCGCCAGTCCCCGACACGACCTTGATGCCCTTCGTCGTGTTGTCGATCTCGCCCTTCACGGCGCCCTCTACGTTCACCTCGTCGAAGTCACCGAGGTCGATCTCCTGTGCGAGGACAGGGGCGGAGACTCCGAGGACCAGCGCGACCGCAATGAACCTCATGTTCTTGTTTGAGTTTACGCGCATGGGCAGGCTCCTTCGTGTTCGTCGTGGCCACATAGGCCGCGAGTGTGTACCCGGCGCATCGCGCTCATCGTGGGAGCTGCGAGTCGCATCGGGCGTGTGCATGGTGTACGTCAGACGCGTGCAGCTTAGGTTGATTCAGAAGAGATTGCGAGGGCGGGGGGCACGCGCAAAGGGGCGGCTCATCGCCGCCCCTCCGTTGGCTCACTGGGGGCCTCGGGCGCCTCGTTTCGAGCGGCTGGTTTGCGCGAAGGCGCCGCGTCGGGGGCTCCTCCCTCCAGCGGCTCCTCGAGCTCGATCGAGCCGTCGACCTCACTCGCCTCGCCTCCGCTGCACCTTTTGTGCAGCGGAGGGCCGAGGAGTATGATCGGCAGCATGACCAGCGTGATCTTGAGGTTCGTCTTGGTCCCTGGGTGCATGCGAGACTCCTGCGTGGGCGCTCGTGTTGCGCCGAGGATGACGTGAACCGTCACATGCCGAAGTCGTCCTTGGCATCGAACGAGGGGGCGGAGCCGTCGAGCGGGGCGTGCTCCTCGAGCGTGCCGACGTGCGTCCCGATACGCGCGAACGCGAGCGCGTCGCGGTTGTACTCGGCTGTGCCGCGCGCGGAGAAGACGTAGCTGACCGCCGAGAGAGGCTTGCCCGAGGTGGTCTTGCCCGCGCGGAGCTGCGCGGACCAGGACGAGGACTCATCGGATGGGACGAGCGTGTCCGGGTCGTCGTACTCTCGAAAGAGCCACATGGTCTTGTTTGAGGCGTCGTAGCTGTCGTTTGATGATGCCATGATCGAGGCTCCTATCTTGAGGTGGCGCGTCGGCGCCGTTCCCGTGGGGTGGTTGCGGGGGGCATCGGGATGATGCAGGATCGCGGCCCGTGTAGAACGTCGTGACACGAGCGCTCTCGCCAAGCGTAAAGTGATCGCACAGACGGTATGGAGCCGCGTGATGAACGAACCGAACGAGCTCGAACGAAGGCACCCGGGGGCCGCGTCGATCCCGCGCGTCTCACTGGTCGAGCGTCCCACCGCCGTCGAGCCGATGTCCGGCGTGGGCCAGGAACTCGGGCTGCCGAGCCTGTGGGTCAAGCGTGACGACCGCTCCGGCGCGCTCTATGGCGGCAACAAGATCCGCAAGCTCGAGTACATCCTGGCCGAGGCCATCGAGGGCGGCTACGAGGAGGTCCTCACGATGGGCGCCATCGGCTCCCACCACGTCCTCGCCACGTCCATCTACGCGCGCGAGTTCGGGCTGCGCCCGGCCGCCCAGCATTGGATGCAGCCGATCACGCCCCACGTCCTGGACAACCTGCGCGCGCTCTCGACCACGAGCCCCGAGCTCCGCCTCGTGGCCAACGTCGCCGAGGTCCCCTTCCGTGTGTTCAAGGGCAAGCTCGACGCGTGGCTCGAGCGCCGCCCACAGGCGTTCTTCATCTCGGGTGGAGGCTCGTCGACGCGCGGCGTCCTGGGTTACGTGGATGCGGCGCTCGAGCTCGCCGCGCAGATCGAGCGCCGTGAGTGCCCCGAGCCAGACGTGATCTTCGTGTCGGCGGGGACGACGGGGACGCTGGCCGGGCTCGCGCTCGGCGTGAAGATGGCCGGCTTGAAGA
>CAJXPN010000439.1 GCA_913058025.1 uncultured Myxococcales bacterium
ACGAGATTTCTGCCTGTCTCGTGGGCTCGGAGATGTGTATAAGAGACAGGAGTCATGAGGAGTGCGATTGCCCTGTCGAAGTGGTGGGCGCCTGCTTGCGCGCGAGGGTGAGAAGGGGCTAAAACCTGGCCCTTGTGTGACGCGCGTGTGAAGCGCGCATGGTGGATAGAGGAGAGAGAGATGGATCTGCTCAAGCAGTTGTCGGAGATGCCGGGCGCGCCGGGTCGTGAGGAGCACGTGCGCGCGTTCATTCTGGAGCACGTGAAGGACCACGTGGACGAGTGGCGCGAGGACGCGATGGGGAACCTCATCTGCATCAAGCGCGCGGGCGTCGACGGGGCGAAGAAGCTCATGGTCGCGTGCCACATGGACGAGATCGCGTTCTACGTCAGGCACATCGACGAGAAGGGGTTCATCCGCGTGCAGCAGCTCGGCGGGTTCGACGCGCGGAACCTGTTCGCGCGCCGCGTGCGGATCGAGACGCGCTCGGGCGAGGAGCTCGTGGGGAACCTGAACCCCGCGGGTCGCCCAGTGCACGTGGCCTCGGCCGAGGAGCGCAACAAGATCCCGAAGATCGCGGAGTTCTTCGTGGACACGGGCCTGAGCGCCGAGGAGCTCAAGGGGAAGGTGAGGCCGGGTGATCCGGTGACGCTGATCCAGGAGTTCACGGAGCTCGGGGACGACCTCGTCAGCGGGAAGAGCCTGGACAACAGGATCGCGTGTTGGCTGGGGGTGCGCGTGCTCGAGCAGGTGAAGGCGCCTGCGTACGATTTGCACGTGGTGTTCACGGTGCAGGAGGAGATCGGGGTGCGCGGTGCGTTGACCTCGGCCTACGAGGTCGACCCGGACGTGGCGGTGGCGCTGGACGTGACGCTGGCGGTGGACACACCGGGCGTGGGCGACGAGGACCACATCACGAAGCTGGGCGCGGGCGCGGCGATCAAGATCATGGACTCGGGCACGGTCTCGGACAGGGGGCTGGTGGACGCGTTCATCGACCTGGCCGAGCGCCACGAGATCCCGCATCAGTTCGAGATCCTGCCGCTGGGCGGGACGGACGCGATGGCGATGCAGCGAGCGCGCAGCGGCGCGAAGGTGATCACGCTGAGCGTGCCCACGCGTTACGTGCACACGGTGACCGAGACGGCGAGCCGCAAGGATCTGTACGCCACGCTCGAGTTGCTCAAGGCGTTCATCGAAGAGAAGCCCGGCGCGTGAAGCGCGGGTCATAAGAGGAGAGAGCATGGCGTCATCGCAGAGCGCGGCGGAGCGGGACTGGCGGAGCGAGCGAGTCTCGTGGTTGCAGCAGTCCGAGATCAGGGCGATGACGCGAGAGTGTCACCGCGTGGGCGGGATCAACCTGGGCCAGGGGATCTGTGACCTGCCGACGCCGCCGGAGGTGCTCGAGCCGACGGCGGCGGCGGTGCTCGCGGACAAGTCGGTCTACAGCAAGTTCGAGGGGATCGACGACCTGCGCGAGCAGGTCGCCAGGAAGGCGCGTGAGTACAACGGCATCACGCAGGCGAGCTCGGACACGGACGTCGTGGTGACGATCGGCTCGACGGGGGCGTGGGCGAGCGCGGTGCAGGCGCTGTTCGACCCCGGCGACGAGATCATGATGTTCGAGCCGTTCTACGGCTACCACCTGAACACGCTGAAGGTGGGCGGATGCGTGCCGCGGTTCGTGCCGTTGAGCGCGCCGGGCTGGGAGGTCCGCCGCGAGGACCTCGAGGCGGCGTGTGGCCCCAAGACGAGGGCGCTGCTGTTCAGCAACCCGACGAACCCGTCGGGGAAGGTCTTCAGCCGGGCCGAGCTCGAGGTGATCGCGGCGTTCTGCATCGAGCGGGACCTGCTCGCGATCACCGACGAGATCTACGAGTACATCGTGTACTCGGGCGCCAAGCACACGAGCCTGGCGTCGCTGCCGGGGATGTGGGAGCGCACGGTGACGATGTCGGGGTACTCGAAGACGTTCTCGATCACGGGCTGGAGGTTGGGGACGGTGGTGGCGCCGGCGCACCTCGCCGGGCCGATCGGGCTCGTGAACGACCTGTTCTACGTGTGCGCGCCGACGCCGCTCCAGCACGGGGTGGCGGCGGGGATCGCGTCGCTGGAGGCCTCGTATTACGAGGAGATGGCGGCGGACTACGAGCGCAAGCGGGATCACTTCTGCGCGTCGCTCGAGCGCGCGGGGCTGACGCCGCACGTGCCGGGCGGCGCGTACTACGTGCTCGCGGACGTGACGCGTTTGGGGGAGCCGAGCGCGAAGGCGGCGGCGATGAGGATCCTCGAGGAGGTCGGCGTGGCGTCGGTGCCGGGGAGCGCGTTCTTCGCGTCCGACGCCGGCGAGGGCCTCACGAGGTTCTGCTACGCCAAGGACTGGGACGTGTTGCGTGAGGCGTCGGAGCGGATCGAGCGCCTGGGTTGAAGAGGAGGTCGTCGTGAGAGAGTGCCGAGTGAGGTTGGGTATCATCGTGGTGGCGTGCGCGCTGGGGAGCCTGGGCTGTGACGCGCTCGACAAGCAGATGGCGTCGGCGTCGAGGTCTGCGGACGCGCCGCTCACCAAGCGCATGAAGCCGATGAAGCTGGCGACGAAGGAGCCCGGCGTGGCGATCTCGTTGTACGGCGACTCGCTTGGCCAGACGCCGATCATCCTCGACGCGAACCAGCTCGAGTGGCCCGTGACGTTCCGCGTGTTCTTCGAGGAGGGGCAGCGGGAGTTCACGTTCGAGGAGTACGAGCTTCAGCGTGATCTCACGTTCGAGGGTGGCGACGTCCCCGAGGACATCGCGATCCGAGAGGGCGCGAGCGAGAAGAAGGCGGCCGTGCGCAAGAAGCGCAAGAACAAGCTCAAGGTGAACGAGGTCAAGGGTTCCAAGAACGTGAACCCGTACTGACCCGAGCCGAGCAATGACGGGGAGGGGAGAACCGGGCGCACCATGTGCGTCGCGGGCGCTCCGTATGCGGTCGAGCGGCTGGTATGACGCGGTGCGTTATGCTACCGTGACGCGTTGCGTCATGGCGACGCGGCGTCGCGCCTCGAGGGGCGCGGCAGATTCCCTCGAAGGTGGCGTCGATGCGTTCAGAGAGCCGAGGGTCTTACCCTCTTCATGACGATTCGTACGAGCATGACGCGTGCGGTGTGGGGTTCGTGGCGAGCCTGGAGGGCGAGGCGAGCCACGGCGTGCTCACGGAGGCGCTGTTCGCGCTCGGCAGCCTCGTGCACCGAGGCGCCGTGGACGCAGACGGCCGCACCGGAGACGGCGCCGGCGTCATGCTCCAGGTCCCGCGCGCGTTCTTCGCGGCGGAGTACGAGCGCTGGGGAGGCGATCCCGTCGGCGACCGTCAGCTCGCCGTGGGCACCTTCTTCCTCCCGGACGCGGGGACCCGCGCCTACGTCGAGGCGCGGGCGTTGGTGCGCGCCGAGCTCGAGGCGCGCGGCCTGACCGGGGCGATCTGGCGCACGGTGCCCGTGTGTCAGGAGATCCTGGGCGAGAAGGCTCGCCGGACGATGCCCGAGATCGAGCAGCTCATCGTGCCGTGTGGTTCGGGGGAGTGGCGCGCGGTCGAGCGCGAGCTCTACGTCGCCCGGCGCGCCATCGAGAAGCAGGCGCGCGCGAGCGGCCTCGACCTCTACGTCTGCGCGCTGTCGTGTCGGGTGCTGGTCTACAAGGGGCTCATCCTCGCGAACCAGCTCGCGGCGGCGTTCCCGGATCTCCAGGACGCTCGCTTCGAGACGACGTTCGCGATGTTCCACCAGCGCTACTCGACGAACACCGCGCCGGCGTGGGCGCTGGCGCAGCCGTTCAGGCGCCTGGCGCACAACGGCGAGATCAACACGATCGACGGGAACCGCTTCTGGTCGTCGGTGCGCGACGCGATGGCGCCCGAGGGGCCCTGGGGCGAGCGCGACGCGGCCGTGGTCGCGCCGCTGATCGACGGGAGGGTGGCGTCGGACTCGGCGGGGCTGGACGCCGCGCTCGAGCTGCTCGCGCTCTCGGGGCGCAGCCTCGCGCACGGGCTCGCGATGCTGATGCCCTCGGCGTGGCGCGCGCGCGAGGACCTGAGCGACGAGCTGCGCGCGTTCTACGGATACCACGCGTGCGTGAACGAGCCGTGGGACGGCCCGGCGGCGGTGACGTTCGCCGACGGCGCGCTCGTGGGCGCCGGGCTGGACCGCAACGGCCTGCGCCCGGCGCGCTACAAGATCACCGACGACGGGATCCTGACGTTGGGCTCGGAGGTCGGCGTGTTGGGTCGCGACGAGTCACGCGTGGTCGAGCGCGGGAGGCTCGGGCCCGGCGAGATGATCGTCGTGGACCTGGCCGACGGGCGCCTCTACAGGGACGCAGAGCTCAAGTCGGTGCTCGCCGAGCGGCACCCTTACGGCGCCTGGCTCGAGGCCCACATGGACGAGCTCGAGCCGGCGACCGAGCCGCTCGCGCAGGCGCTCGACGCGCCGAGCGAGCCGCTCGGCGCGCTCCAGAACGCGTTCGGGTACAGCGCCGAGGAGCTCAAGTTCGTGTTCACGCCGATGGCGCGTGAGGGCAAGCAGCCGACCGGCTCGATGGGCGACGACACGCCGCTGGCGATCCTGTCGCGCCTGCCGAGGTTGCCCTCGGCGTACTTCAAGCAGCGCTTCGCGCAGGTGACGAACCCGCCGATCGATCCGATCCGCGAGGCGTCCGTGTGTGAGCTCGACGTGTTGCTCGGGCGCAAGCGCGACTGGCTCGTCGAGGACGCTCTGCACGCTCAGAAGCTGCGCCTGCGCTCGCCGATCCTCTCGATGCGCGAGCTCGAGGCCGTGCGTGAGCGCTTCGGCGCGCGCGCCGTCGAGCTCGACGCGACGTGGGCGCCCGAGGGGACCGCGTCACCCGGGGCGCGCCTGCGGGCGCGCGTCGAGGAGCTGTGCGCGCAGGCCGTGGC
>CAJXPN010000440.1 GCA_913058025.1 uncultured Myxococcales bacterium
CCTTGAGGTCCTGGGCGTCGACCCACGCGGCGCGCTGGCGGCCCTGCTCCGAGACCCAGATCGCGCGCGCCTGCGCGCGCCCCTTGGTGCCCGAGAGCATCAGCCACTCGCGCCCGTCGCGCGTGACCATCACCTCGGCCTCTCGGGCCGCGTCGATCGCGGCCTTCGAGCCGAGCAGCTCGATCCACGACTCCAGCTCGAGCTGCCAGAGCGCGTCCTTGAGCCGCTCGGCCCAGCTCTCACCCCGGCAGCTTATGAGCGCGGACGAGATCCTCGACGCCGCCATCGGCGCGTCGAGCTGCTGCGCCACCGCCTCCACCCCCGCCGCCAACGCGCTCGGGCTGACCGTATCCAGACGCTCCGACTCCAAACTCCGACCTCCTCATCGCCTCGAACCGAACACTTCGTCGACTAGGTTCGATATATACGCACGAACCCAACTCGTACGATGAGCAAATGGCGACTGTTGGTTCGGTCGTGACGAATAAAACATTCGGAATGACGCAATCAATATGCAGATCATGGCCAAATGACACGGTTTTTACGAATTTTAATCTCAATCAGGAGCCTCCTTCCTCATGTTAATTAGTGCAAAGCGAATGTTTTTCGCCTGCGCGTCAGCGGGTTCCGTTCGGTCTGCCCTCGTCATGTTTTGCTCGAGAGGGTCGTGGTTGTGCTACGATTCACCCTGAACTGGTCGCGGGTGCGCGCGGAGCGTCACCTGCGGTCGTCCACATTCGCGCGAGGGAGGGGACCATGACGAACGAACGTGACGCGGAACAGCGCGAGCTCGAAGGGCTGCGTGCCCTCGCCTCGGGTCAGCCCTCGGCGCCGGCCTGGTCCGAGATCACCGCCGCGCTCGCGCGCCACATCAAGCGCGACGCCGCGTCGAAGGCCTTGTCGCCTCGAAACGAGATGATCCTCGTGATGGAGCTCACGACGGAGAGCCTGCGCGAGCTCCAGGCGCTCCCACCCAGCAGCGAGCGCTCCGAGCGCGCGCGGGCGATGTTGGGTCGGATCGAGCGCGTCGCGAGGAGCGAGTACGAGCGCTTCGACCTCATCATCAGCAAGGACGAGTCATGGGAGCGCCACTGGCAGGGCGCCTTCTCCGAGCTCGACGCCCTCATGCGGCACTGGCCCGACGCGCTGCGCGTCCTGGGCGCCAAGGACGCGGCGCTCTTCCAGGTCTACCCCGAGAGCTCGTGCTGGACGCTCTTCAGGAACGTCGATCTCGAGACGGACCTGAACATCCACGAGCTCTACCGCCGCCACCCTCACCTCACCTTCACGTTCCGCGCGAGCGAGTTCGAAGACGCGAATGCCGATATGATCCCGGCGATCCGAGCCCTGGATCTCTCTGGTCAAAGAGTCGACCTCTTGCTCCAGCTCGCCCGGCACCCGGGCTGGTCCGGGCTCCGCTCCATCCGGCTCTACAACATGTCGCTCGGCGTCGAGCACATCTTGGCGATGAGCGAGGCGCGCATGTTCGAGGGGCTCGAGACCCTCTCCCTGCGGAGCTGTGCGCTCGAGCCACACGCCGTCGCCGAGCTCGTCGAGCACCTCGACCCCGGCTCGATCGACCACCTGGACCTCGCGCACAATCCGCTGGGCGCCGCCGGCCTCAAGCACCTCCTCAGCCTGACCGCCGCGCGCCCGACCCACCTCGACCTGACCCGCTGCGACCTGGACTCCTCGTGCGTGGCGCGCCTCTCTCGCGCTCGCTTCGCCCGGGACACCCTCCACCTCGGCCTCTCGGACAACCCCGTAGGGGACGCCGGCGTCGCCGCGATCGCCGACTCCTCATCGTTCATAGGCCTGCGCGCGCTCGAGCTACGGCGCGCCCAGCTCAACGACGACGCCGCCTCCGCGCTCGCCGAGTCCGTCCACCTCCTCGACCTTCGCGAGCTCGACGTCCGCGACAACCGCCTCACACAGCCCGGCCTCGTCTCGCTCGCGACCTCCCCCAACCTCGACCGCCTCGAGCGGCTCCACGTCCTCGGGAACCACCTCGACCAGCGCACCTGGCTCCGCCTCATCGGCGACGAGGTCGCCCACGCCCCGCTTCGCGCACACCTCGCGTCCCAGCGAGGCTGCTGAACCCTGGAACAAACAACGCCTTCTCCCCGGTTCTCCGTTCGCGCCGCGAAGGTCTGGCCAACTCGTCCGACCTTTGCTAAACCACTCTCGTGGACGCCTCCGCCTATGGTGTAATGGCAACACACCTGGTTTTGGTCCAGATTATCCAGGTTCGATCCCTGGTAGGCGGTCTCCTCGAGAAGCCCCGCATTCTGTGCGGGGCTTCTTCGTTTCTTGGCGGGTTCGTCGCGTGCGCGAACCAGGGGTCGGTCAACCAGAGTCACCATGCGGAGGGTGTGGTCGACGTGGACGCGGCGCCACCGCTCGGGAGCGACTCACCACGACTGCGCGTGCGCGGACATCTCTCGAGATGGACGGGGTTCATCAAATCGGACATCGGCGAATTCCCGCTTCGCTCTACACGTCTCCGTGTGGAGGCTGATGCTGGATGGAGTGTTTGGCTCGATCTCGATCACTTCACTGAGAGAGGAGCGCGCGATGATGTTCGAGAAGAGAGCCGCCTTATTCGTTTTGATCCTCGCCCTCTGGGGCACCGAGGCTTCTGCTGCGAGCTACGCTCAAATCCAGAAGGAGCGCAGCCCGAGCCCGAGCAGCGCGAGCCTGTTCGGTGCACACGTCGCCACGGACGGGGACCTCATGGCCGTTGGAACCCAGGATGGAGTCGTCCATGTGTACCGGAGCGGGCCGACCGGGTGGTCCCTCGAGGTGACGCTGGATCACCCTCTCCCGTTCGCGTCCTTTGGGTCGGGGTTCGGGCGCAGCGTCGACGTGGACGCCGTGAACGAGCGCGTCATCGTGGGCGCGCCGACCGAAGACAGCGCGGGGGGGATCGTCCAGTCGGGGAAGGCGTACGTATTCCGTAAGAACTCGATGAGCGGCGTCTGGGTCAACGACCGCACGCTCGACGCGGGCTCGGACGCGGCGAGGGATGGGAACTTCGGAGAAGCCGTCGCGCTCGACGGTGAGCTGATGGTCGTGGGCGAGCCGGGCGCGAACGCGTCGTACGTGTTCGCTCGGACCACGCAGCCCTGGGGAACCCGGGCCCGTTACACGGGCTCAGGCTCTTTCGGTGAAGCCGTCGAGGTCGAAGGCGACGTCGTCGTCGTGGGTGCGCCAGGGTGGTTCACCTCGAGCATGAGCCAGAGCACCAACGGGGTCGTGTGGACTCGCGACATGAGCGCGGGGTGGACCCAGCGGCTCTATGCTCCCCCCACGGTGGGCGGCGCCGGCGCATTCGGGACCTCGCTGGCGATGTCGTCCAGGCGGCTCGCCGTGGGGGACCCGAGCGCGAACAACAGGTTCGGTGAGGTGTTCATCTTCACCTTGCCGCAGGGGGTGAACCCGACGTGGATCCAGGACGCCTCCGCCTCGACGTTCGCCGTCAACCTCTTCGATCGCTTCGGCGAGGCGGTCGCCCTCTCCGGCGGGACGCTGGTCGTGGGGGCGCCCGGCCAGGATGACGGTGAGGGGGAGGTCTTCGTCTTCACGGAGTCGTCAGGGTGGTCCGAGCAGGCGAGCCTGCGCGCGGGGAGCCCCGAGCAAGACGCGTTCTTTGGTGAGGCCGTCGGGGTCGTGGAGGGCTCCATCGTGGTGGGTGCGCCCTGGGAGAGCGAGAGCACCTTCGCCAGAGCGGGCGCCGTGTATGTGTTCGACGGCCCCGCTGCCCCGGTGAACGCGGCAGACGATACGCTCACGCTCGACGAGGACACGACGGCGCGCGTGGACGCGTTGGCGAACGACTCGTCGGGGGCCACGCTGGTCTCGGTGGGCGCGCCGACGAGTGGAACCGCGGCGATCGTAGGCGGGCAGATCGAGTACACGCCTGCGCCCGACTTCAACGGGGCGGACGCGTTCGACTACACCATCGAGGAGGGCGGGACGAGCGCGACGGCGACGGTGTCTGTCGCCATCGATCCGGTCAACGATCCTCCTGTGGCCTCTGAGCAGTCGCTCACGCTCGACGAGGACGGCTCGGTGGGCGTGCCGATCCGGTTCTCGGACGTGGAGTCGGGTGAACCCGGCGTGCGCTACACGTACCGTTACTCGAGCATGCCCGCCCACGGCACGCTCACGGGGGACTCGCCCAACGTGATCTACACGCCCGATCCCGACTACAACGGCCCCGACTCCTTCGCGTTCGTGGTCGACGACGGCGAGGACGTCTCGGACCCGGCCGCGGTGACCATCGACGTGCGCCCGGTCAACGACGCGCCTGAGGCACAGGACGTCGCCGCGGCCACCGGGGGCGCCGACCGCGTCGAGGTCGTGCTCTTGGGCGTGGACGTCGACGGCGACGCGCTCACCTACCAGGTCGACGCGCCGGCCAACGGCACGCTCACGGGTTCGGGTGAGCGGCGCGTCTACACGCCCGCCCCCGGGTTCGAGGGCGTCGAGACCTTCAGCTACACCGCCCGCGACGCCGCGCTGACCTCGGGCCCCGCCACGATCACGGTGGCCGTCTCCTCTCAGCCCAACATCGCGCCCGCCTTCGTGGCCCCCACGCCCCAGGACGGCGCGCGCTTCGAACTCGTCGAGGGCGAGGCGTTCACGCTCGAGCTCGCGGCCCAGGACCCCGACGCGAGCCCGGCGCCGCTGCGCTTCGAGGCTCAGGGCGCGCCGGCCTCGGCCTCGCTCGGCGCCCAGACCGGTGTCTTCACGTGGACACCCGACGCCCAGGACGTCGCCTCGGGTGAGGTCACCCTCGAGGTCAGCGTGAGCGATGGCGTGGGCCGCGACGCGCGCACCTTCACGCTCGCGCTGACCGGGGGGGCCGTGGGCCCGACCCCGACCCCGACCCCGACGGCGACGGCGACGGCGCCGCATC
>CAJXPN010000441.1 GCA_913058025.1 uncultured Myxococcales bacterium
ATGTGTATAAGAGACAGCTCACGGAGCTCCAGAGCTCGTCGCCGAAGCCGGGCTCGGAGGCCGTGGACGACAGCGTGACGGTGATCGTGGAGAGCGAGACGCGGTCCTCGATCCCCTTGCGGCGGCCCTCGGCGCGCTCGATCTCACCGCGCACGCGGGCGAGCTCCTTCTCGACCTCGAGCGCGTCGGTGACCGTGGTCGCGCCGTCCATGATCGCGAGCAGGCGCTGCTCGAGCCGGCGCTGGTTGGCCACGCGGGAGCCCAGGTCGACGTACTCGTCGGTGACGTCCTGGCCGTGGACCCGCTCGTGTGTCACGACGCCGAGCGCGCGCAGGCGCGTGAGCGTCGCGTCGAACTGGGCGGCGGGGACGCGCAGCGTCGCGCCGACGTTCTCCCAACCGTCGCCGCCGCTCGAGCTCGAGTCGACGACGAACCCGCCGACCTCCTTTGCCAGCACGAGGACCTCCGCGGCGTGCGCCTCGGGGGTGTCCACGCGCACGGTGAGCTCGGCGGTGCGCACGACCATGCGGCCAGCGTCCTGCCTCGACGACTCCTTCGTCGACTCCTCCGCGGACTCTCCGCCCAGCGCCAGGCCGTCCTGGGCGGGGGCGGTCATGGAAGACATCGGCGCGTGCGCGGAGTCCGAGCGCTCGTCCGAGCACCCCATGGAGAGCGCGACGCAGGAGGTGATGAGGGCGATGGCGAGCGGTGTATGTGCGATCTTCATGATGTCCTCGTCGAGGTTGAGGTCCGTGGACGGCGCTGGCGCGTCGCCCGTGACCATCCTTTCAACGGGGTCGAGGATCGAGGGGATCTAAAAATCCGCTCACGCCGCCGCCGCGGGCGCTCGCCACGCGGCGCGCGGGTGGACGTCGTAGGCGCGCTCGAGGACGTCGAGCGCGCGGCGAACGTCCTCGCTGTCGGTGGCGTCGGGCGCGTGGAGCTGGAGGCGAACGTAGAGGTCCCCCCGGCCCTTGCCCTTGCGCGTGATGCCCTTGCCGCGCAGCCGAAGCCGCTGACCCGAGCGCGCGCCGGAGGGCACCCGCACGGTGACCTCGCCGTCGAGCGTGGGCACGCGCAGCCTTGCGCCGAGGGTGGCCTCGGAGAGCGTGAGCGGCAGGTCGAGCGTGAGGTCGAGGCCGTCGCGCGTGAAGAGGTCGTCCTCACGCACGCGCACGGTCAGGAGCAGGTCGCTCTGGCCGCCCGGGCCCTTGCCCCGCAGCCGCAGGACCTCACCGTCGGAGACGCCCGCGGGGAGGTTCACGCGCATCGACTCGCCGCCCTCGAAGTGGAGGGTGTGGCGGGCGCCGAGCGCGGCGTCGCGGAACCCGAGGGTGACCTGGGCCCTGGCGTCGGGCGAGCGGCGGGGGCCGCCGCGCGGTGCCCGCCCGCCGAAGAGCCCGCCGAGCAGGTCCTCGAAGTCGAAGCCCTCGCCTTGGAACCCGGACGGGTCGAAGCCGCCGAAGCCGGACGCGCCGCCGCCTCGCCCGCCACCTCGCCCGCCGCCAGCGGAGCGCCACGCGCGCGCCTGTTCGGCGTCGAAGCCCTGGCGCAACGCGTCCTCGCCGAACTCGTCGTAGAGCGCGCGGCGGTCGGGGTCACCGAGCACGTCGTAGGCGGCCGAGACCTCCTGGAAGCGCGCCTCGGCGTCGGGCTCCTTGCTCGTGTCCGGGTGGAGCTTCCTGGCGAGCGCGCGGTACGCGCGCTTGAGCTCGCTGGCGTCGGCGCCTCTGGCCACCCCCAGGATGTCGTACGGATTCTTCATGTCACCCTCCCTCTCATGCGGCGCGGCGGACTACGCCGCGACCACGACCTGTGCGGGGCGGAGCAACGCGCCGCCCTCCTCGAAGCGGAACCCGGCCCGCTCGATCCGGCGCAGCGTGCCCGGCTCGAGGTCCTCGTCCGCCTCCAGCCCGACCGCCTCGTGAATGGAGGGATCGAACCGTTCACCGACCTCACCGAAGGGGCGGACGCCGGCGCGCGCGAGCGCGCCGTCGAGCTGCCCGAGGACGCCGGCGAAGCCCTGCTCCCAGGGGCCGCCGTCGCCGGCGAGGAGGCCGAGCGCGCGCGCCATGTTGTCGCGCACCTCGAGCATCCCGGCGAGCGCGTCGCGGGCGCCCTTCTGGGCGCGGGCGTCGAGCTCTCGCTCGTGGTTTCGCCTGAGGCGCGTGATGTCGGAGAGGAGCCCCTCCACGCGCCGCTCGAGCGCGCCGAGCTCGAGCTCGTGGTCGTCGTCGTCGAGTGGTCGAGTGCGTGCGTCGACGAGCTCCGACTCGAGCGCGTCGCGCTCGTCGCGGAGCTCGTCGCGTTGTGTGCGCAGCGCCTCGATCTCCTCCCGGAGCGCGTCGTCGGCGCGGTCCTCGCGCCCCGTGAGCGCCTCGACCTCGAGGCGCGCTCGCCTGAGCGCCTCGGCGTATGCGTCGCGCTCACGCGCGATCTCCAGAGCGAGCTCCCTCGGCACGCTCTGAGGCGCGCGTCGGGGGTCGCCATAGCGTCCGCTCATCCTCATCATCGTGAACCTCGTGTCTTCATCATTCACGAGGGCACCGTGTGAGTCCTCACCCTGTCCTACCCCGGCATCCCTTCGCGCCGGGCGTCTGGAGGTGCAGTGACCCACGCCCTCGTGAACAATTATAGAAACCGTTCACGACTCGGCAACCTCCAGCGGTCAACGCCCGGCGAGCTTCTCGTCACCCAGCGAGGGCAAGCCGTCGTCGACCTCGAAGGCCTCGACGCCGGGGTCGTCCCAGCTCACGCTCAAGACCTCGATCCTGTGGACCCACGCGTCCGAGGTGTCGCCCGTGGAGATCGTGACCGACTGCCTCGTGGGGATGAGGACGCCGCCGAAGTCCTGGTAGCCCTCGAACTGCATGACGCCGGTGGCCATGCTCATGATGTCTCGGACGGTGTACTCGACCATCTCGACGCGGCCCGTCTTCGGGTCCAGGTAGAAGACGTACTGGTCGTGGTCGTCGGTGGGCTCGAGCGAGTCCCAGGTCATGAACACGCGGTCGTAGGTGCGCCCGCGGATCTCGACGGGCTCGAGCGCGGTCATGACCTGAGCATCGTGGTCCCGGAAGACGAGCTCGGTCAGGTACTGGATCGCGGGGAGGATGAACCGGGCGTCCGGGTTGTCCTCGAAGGTCGGGCGATCCCCGACCTTGCCCTCGTAGGTCTTCCAGGACTGCATCCCCCAGACGCGGCCCTTCTTCGAGCCGCTCAGGAACTCGGCGCGCGCGTCGAAGCTGTTGGTCCTGTAGGACAACTTGGCGTCCACGACGCCGTCGGGCCACGGGTTCATCATCGCCCCCATCAGGCCGCGCCACTCGTCCCGGATCACCATCGTGTAGGAGGCGTGCGCGCGGAACGCCTCCGCGCCGTGGACCTCCGCGGCGCGCGCCATGAGCGCCCTCCCCCTGGCCTCGTCGCCCTGGCTCGGCCGCTCGATGGCGCGCAGCGCGTCCGGCCTCAGGTCCGCGCGGCACCCCATCCCCACCGCCGTCAGGCACACCAACCCCAGCGCGCTCGCTGCCGCCAACCTCTTCCAGCTCTTGCCCTTCTGCTCCGCCATCACTCGCTCCTCGTCTCATAGGTTCGTTGTCCGCGACTTCCGGGATTGTGCTCGCGCACGAATGCACAGACAATGACCCCAAAGGCAGAACCACCCTGCATGTACGCACAGAAGGAGACGTGATGGACTGGAGCGACCTGAGCTACGTGCTCGCGCTGGGGAGAGGTGGGACGATGAGCGCGGCGGGGTCCACGCTCGGGGTCAACCACACGACGGTCTCGCGGCGCATCCACGCGCTGCAGGGCGAGCTGGGGCGGCCGCTGTTCGTGAGCACGCCGGCGGGCTGGCAGATGACGGCGATGGGGGAGTCGGTGTTCGCCACGGCGGAGCGGATGGAGCTCGAGGTCATGGACCTGGAGCGGGCGCTGCTCGGCGAGGAGGACCACCTGACGGGGACGCTGCGGATCTCGTCGCTGAACATGTTCTTCGGGCTCTTCCGCGACGCGTTCGTGGAGTTCTCGAGGCGGCACCCGGGGATCACGCTCGAGCTGACCTCGGGTTCGCAGGCGGTGAACCTGACGCGGCGCGAGGCCGACGTCGCCCTGCGCGCGACGAACGCGCCGCCCGAGCACCTCGTGGGCCGACGCGTCGGCACGCTGCGTTACGCGGTCTACGCCAGCGAGGAGCTGTGCGCGCGCGCCGGGTTACCCGCCGAGGGGCTGCTCGACGACGCCCAGCTCCAGCGGCTCCCATGGATCGCGTGGGACACGAGCATGGGCGCTCGACTGAGCGAAGAGTGGATGAGGGAGCACGTCCCGAACGCGTCGGTCGTGGCCCGCTACGACGACCCGACCGTCAAGACCCACCACCTCGCTGCGGGCGCGGGCGCGGCGCTCATGTCGGGCTTCGCGATGCGCGACCACGCCAACCTGCGGCGGCTCTCCGACGAGCTCGAGGGCATGAGCATCGACATCTGGCTGCTCACGCACCCCGACCTGCGCCGCGCCGCGCGCGTCCAGACCTTCATGGAGTTCTTGTCAGGGGCCATCCGCGCGCACGCCGACGAGATGCGGCGGTGCTGAACCGCGCGGCGTCATGACGCGCTCACGTTCCGCTCGAGCGCGGGCCTCAGCGTCGCGTCGCCCATCATCGAATCGGCGAGGTGCCTGGCGAACCGGGCCGCGCGCTCGAGCGTCAGGTTGCCCGGGTCCGCCAGGTCTCCGAGCACACGGCGCTCCTTCCTGAGCAGCTTCCCCAGCGCGACATGCTCGGCCTCGTCGAGCCCGAGCCCAGACGCCAGCTCGTCGACGACCTCGCCCTGCCCCAACGCCAACGCCTCGCTCACCTCGAGCTCGTTGCCTGTCTCTTATACACATCTCCGAGCCCACGAGACAGGCAGAAATCTCGT
>CAJXPN010000442.1 GCA_913058025.1 uncultured Myxococcales bacterium
ACAGAGTAGATCGTCGGCAGCGTCAGATGTGTATAAGAGACAGTGCCCGAGCGGGCCGAATACCTGGTGATCCACAACGACTTCGAGTCGCTCATGGCGGCGATGATGGTCGCGTGCGCGTCTGCCGCGCAGGGCCTCGAGACCTCGGTCTTCTTCTCGTTCTGGGGCGTGAACCTGTTGCGCGGCGACCGCCCTCGTGAGGGCGAGCCCAAGCCCAAGCTCACCATCATCCACCGGCTCTTCCGCTGGATGATGCCGCGCGGCGCCAGCCGCCAGCCGCTCTCGAAGATGCACTTCGGCGGCATGGGCAAGTCGATGATGCTCTCGAGCATGCGCGAGCAGAACATCATGACGCTCGAGCAGCTCATCGACTCGGCGGTCGAGTCGGGCGTGAAGTTCAAGATGTGCACGATGAGCATGAACATCATGGGCATCCACAAGCGCGACATCGTCGAGCTGCCCAACATCGAGTTCGCCGGCGTCGCGTCGTTCGTCGGCGGCGCGAGCATGGCCGACGTCAGCATGGTCTTCTGAGTTTGGCGCGGGCAGGTTCTTGACCTGCCGCTCCGGCCGGGTTGAACTGCTCGTTCGCGTGGGCCTCGGCTCACCCGACATCCCCGCACCGCTCCCAAGGAGAGCCGATGAGAGAGCAAACCGCAACCGAGCTCGCGTCCACGCGCGACCACTACATGATAGACGTCAGGCCCCTCGAAGAGCGCCGCGGCGGGTTCGGGTTCGTGCCCGGCTCGCTCGCGCTCGGGTCTGGCGACCTCACCAGCCTCATCGACGACGACGGGCTCCCCGTGGTCCTCTACTGCATGAGCGGGAGGCGCTCGGCCGAGCTCATCGAGGGGCTCCCCGAGCCACTCGCGCGGCGGGTCGTGAACATGGAGGGCGGGCTGCTCGCGTGGATCAACGCGGACTTCAGCGTGGCGATGAGCGAAGACGTCGAGAGGGAACCCGTCCACGTGACCTTCGAGGACGGGGCCGCGTTCCTCACCGGCTTGCGCTCGTGCTTCATCGGGCAGCTCGTCGAGACGATCCTCGAGTTCGACCTCGACCTCGACCCGCTCGAGCTCTTCGAGCAGCTCGAGGCGCGCGTGCTCTCGCGTGAGCACACGGACGCGGCCGAGCAGGTGCGCGACCTCATCGACCACGCCGCGCACCTGTCGCGCATCCTGGGGACTCCGCTCGAGGCGATCGCGTCGAACACGGAGTGGGCTTATGAGAACGTCGAGCGGTTCGCGTCCGAGCTGCCTGCCTGTGCCGAGCGCCAGGTCGACGAGCCCGAGGACTCGAGTTCAAGCGTCCTCGTCCCTCACGAACAGTCCGACGAGGAAGTTGATCGGTAGACCGTGCTCGATCGCCAGCGCGCGCAGCGCGGGTCCCCTGTCCTCGGCCTCCCTCACCCTCCGGCCGAGGTCGGCGGCGGCCTCCCCGTCGAAGTCCTCCGGGACCAGCGGGTTGCGGCGGTAATCGAGGGGCAGGTCGACCCAGGTCGGCAGCGGCCCCGCGGACCTCGTGAGCACCCAGCTCGTCACTCCGTTGGTCCTGGCGAGCGCGTCGAGCTCGAGCCGCGTCGCGACGCGGCCGATCGTGCCCCCGTCCGCGCCCGTGAGCGCGTAGCCGAGGTCCTCCTCGAGGGTCCTCTCCGCGGTCGCGACGTGCGCGCCGTCGGGGTCGTGTCCTGTCATCGTGTAGGCGGTGGTGGTCATCGCGTAGAACCCTCGTGAGAGACGTCTCGTTGGGGGCGCATCGTAGCGCGAACGGAGGGGTTGGTGGAGCAGTGATTGGTCGACCACCGACAGCCTGCGCGTCCGCCGCGCCTTCCGATCGCGCCAACAGCCCTACACAACGCGCCATCCGACACGCCGTGGCTTCACGCCTCGCCGAGGCCGTGCGTATACTGCCGCCCCCCCCAACGACTGGTCCCAATGGCGCGCGTTCAGGCGCGCGCTTCTTTTCGAGGTGTCCGCATGTACGTGAGACGTTCGTTCGAGTTTCGCCGGATCTGGCCGATCACAACAGTCATTCTGCTCAGCTCGGGCGCGTACGCGGGGGTGATCTGCGCCCTGTTCGTGTTCCAGGGCATGGACTGGTTGAGGGTCCCGGCGCTGCCCGTGACGGTGATGGGCACGGCGGTGTCGTTCTACCTGGGCTTCAAGGGCAACGCGGCGTACGACCGGGTCTGGGAGGCGCGCAAGATCTGGGGAGGGATCGTGAACACGAGCCGGACCTGGGGCGCGCACGTCACCGCGTTCGTGAACCACGACTTCGTCGAGGGGGAGAAGCGCGAGGACCTCGCGGCGCTGCACGAGGAGCTCGTGTACCGGCACGTGGCGTGGCTCGGGTCGCTGCGCACGCAGCTCAGGCGGCGGAAGTCGTGGGAGAACGACCAGCCCAGGATGAAGGCCTACCGCGAGAAGTTCGGCACACACGACACGTCGCCCGAGATGCTGCGCTCGCGGATCGAGCCGTTCCTGGACGCCGAGGAGGTCGAGTGGGTGATGGCGCGCCAGAACCAGTCGACGCAGCTCCTCCACCGCCAGTCGACGCGCCTGGCAGAGCTCAAGAGCGCCGGCCTGCTCGACGACTTCCGCCACATGGAGCTCGCCGAGGCGATCGAGACGCTCTACACGCTCCAGGGCAAGTGCGAGCGCATCAAGAACTTCCCGCTCCCGAGGCAGTACTCCACGGTGAACCACTGGTTCGTGACGCTCTTCCTGCTGGGGGTGCCGCTCGCGCTCACGAACTCGTTCGCCGCGCAGTCCTCGTCCGCGATCTGGTGGACGATCCCCACGACGATGGTGCTCTCCTGGATCTTCAGCATCTGGAACAGCGTGATCGACTACACGGAGAACCCGTTCGAGGGCCTCATCAACGACATCCCCATCGACGCGCTCGCGCGCACGATCGAGATCGACCTGCGTGAGATGCTCGGCGAGGTGAACCTGCCAGCCAAGATCACACCCACCGACGACGTGCTCATGTGAGCAGCGGCTCGACGCGCTCGATCAACCTGCCCGAGCGCCGCGTGTGCCGCGTGAGCTCGGACGCCGTGAGCGGGCGAGCGCGCGCCACGCGGGCGACGGCCTCGTCGGGCGCGTGCCCCGCCCGGCGCATCATCAGGTAGAGGCCGATGCCGGTGCGATGGAGCCCGGCGGAGCAGTGCAGGACGACGCGCCGGGCGCCGCCGGGCTGGGCGCACAGCGCGTCGGCCCACGCCATGAGCTCGCGCAGGTGCGGGACGTCGTCTGGGTGCTCCAGCCGCTTCCCCGACAGCGGGAACGCTCGCCACGACACGCCCTCCTGGGCGCACGCATCTGGCAGCCAGTCAGGGCGTTCGTCGTCGCGCTGGAGCGTGACGACGTCGGTGACGCCAGCCTCGAGCCAGCGCGCGAACCTGGGCCGGCCCGGCGCGCCCGAGGCGGTCACCAGGACGCCCTCGATGAGCGGGGACCAGCGGGCGGTGTTGTCGGGGTTGGTGCTCGGTTCGAAGAGCGCGTCGGGGTCCATGGTGCCTCTCGGTTCGTGCGTGGTGCTCGCGCACAACCGGAGCGGGACCTCGAATCCTTCCATGTCTGCTCAGGGAGCCGACGCGATGAGTCGACTGGCGATGAGGCGGGTGTTGCCGTCGGTGTCGGTGGCGAAGACCTCGACCTTGTGAGGACACTCCGAGGCGGGGAGGTCGACCGTGCCGGACCAGCCCACGGCGGGGCAGCCCGGGTAGCCGGGCCAGGCGGTGCAGACGTCGGCGCGCCCTAGGCCGTAGGTCATGTCGACGCGCGCGCCCTCGTCGACGACGGCGTAGAGCGCCGCGACGCCGCGGTTGTCGAGCGCCCACCCACTCAGCGTGGTCGCGCCGACGGCGGCCTGGCCCTGCGCGGGGGTGTCGAGGACGCCGAACGGCGGGAGGTCGGCGAGCAGCGCGTTGGCGTCGGCGGTGATCGTGGCCTGTGAGCCGAGCAGGAGGTAGGCGCGGGCGTGGACGACGCCGTTGGCCGGGAGTCCGAAGGCGAACTGGGCGCGGACGTTGTTGAAGGGGAGGGCGCGGTTCTGCCAACCCTGGAACTCGGTGATGCCGTTCTCGTAGAGGATGCCGACGCCGTAATCGAGCGCGCTGTTCTGCATGGTGACCCAGGGCGCCGAGCTGGAGAAGTCCTTGCGGAAGAAGCCGTCGTTGGCGGGGGTGTCGATGGTGATCTCGTTGCCGCCGGCCTCGAAGAGGCGCCAGAGGTCCGGGCCGCTCTGGCCGGTGGCCGTGTACATCGTCGGCATCTCCTGGACGGTCGCGGCGTGGTCGATCGCGGCGAGGTTCTGGACGGTGTAGCGCAGCTCGACGACGCGCGGTCCGACCCACGCGAGGTGCTGCTCGAGGCGCACGTCGGAGTCCAGAACGGAGAGGTTCGGGTCGCCACAACCCCCTGTCTCACAAGTCATTTCTTGCCAGTTCGGGTTCCACTGCTTGGGGACCGTGGACATCGAGATGCGATCGGGCGAGCCGGTGAAGCTGCCGACGTCCGAGCCGTTGTTGCAGCGGTTGCCGCCCTGGACGGGGTTCCAGCCGAGGTAGGTGATCGAGTTGGGGCACATGGTCGGCGAGGTGAGGCAGGAGGCGTCCCAGGCGCACTCCTGCATGCGGCGGTCGGGGTCGTAGAGGGCGACCTGGACCTCGCGGCCGGTGTCGTTGGCGTCGATCGTGTTGGTGGCGTTGGCGCCGGGGGCCGCGCCCGCCGAGCCGAAGAACACGATCGAGCCGCCCCAGTCCTTGCGGATGCCGACCTTGAAGCCGCCGGTCGGGTCGACGAGGTACTCGTCGTCGAAGCCGTCGGCGCGCGTGGTCTCGTGGCGCCCTGGCCGTGAGGGGAGCGGGGAGTCCGAGATCGGCTC
>CAJXPN010000443.1 GCA_913058025.1 uncultured Myxococcales bacterium
GTCGGCCGAGCAGTAGTCGCCGTCGTCGGTGTTGCCGTCGTCGCAGGCCTCGTCGCCTGTCTGGTCGCCGTCGCCGCACACCGAGGTGATGGCCTGGCAGTCGGCCGAGCAGTAGTCGCCGTCGTCGGTGTTGCCGTCGTCGCACGCCTCGTTGGCTTGCTCCATACCGTCACCACACGAGCCGGTCTCGGCCGAGCAGTCGCCGGCGCAGTAGTCGCCGTCGTCGGCGTTCCCATCGTCGCACACCTCGGGCGTCTCGATGACGCTGTCGCCACACGTCGCGTCCTCGGGGGGCGCTTCGTCACCCACGTTGCAGCCTGCGAGCGAGAGCGACACGAAGAGCGTGCAGGTGAGTTTCTTCAGGGTGGTGTTCGTCAGCATGACAGAGACCTCGAGCTCGATTTGGCAAAACGCGGCGGAAGCATTGGACACAAAGCTCATCTTCATAGCGGTCAGTAGGCATGTCCAGTCTTCATCAAAACGCGAGCAGGCACGCCTGTCCCAGGCCGGCACAAAAAAAGCCGACACACGGAGTGTGTCGGCTTCTTCGGTGGATGATACGCGGCGCGACTCAGAAGTCGGCGTGTCGGGGCGTGCGCGGGAAGGGGATGACGTCGCGGACGTTCTCGATGCCGGTGGCATAGGCGATGGTGCGCTCGAAGCCCAGGCCGAAGCCGGCATGGGGCACGGAGCCGTAGCGGCGCAGGTCGCGGTACCAGCCGTAGTCGGCGGGGTCGAGGCCGTCCTCGATCATGCGGGCGTCGAGCACGTCGAGGCGCTCCTCGCGCTGGCTGCCGCCGATGATCTCACCGATGCCGGGCGCCAGCACGTCCATCGCGGCGACGGTGCGGCCGTCGTCGTTCAGGCGCATGTAGAAGGCCTTGATCTCCTTCGGGTAGTTCTTGACGACCACGGGGCGGCCGACGTGCTTCTCGCAGAGGTAGCGCTCGTGCTCGCTCTGGAGGTCCACGCCGAACTCGACGGGGTACTCGAACTTGACCTTCTTGCTCGCGGCCTCGAGCACACGGACGGCCTCGGCGTAGTCCATCTGAGCGAACTCGGAGGAGACGAAGCCCTCGAGCCGCTGGATGCAATCCTTGGCGCCGACGTGCTGGTTGAAGAAGGCCATGTCGTCGGCGCGTTCGTCGAGGAGCGCCCTGAAGATGTACTTCAGGAAGTCCTCGGCGAGCGCGGCGTCGTCCTCGAGGTCGGCGAACGCGATCTCGGGCTCGATCATCCAGAACTCGGCCAGGTGGCGCGAGGTGTTGGAGTTCTCGGCGCGGAAGGTCGGCCCGAAGGTGTAGACCTTGCTCAGCGCCATGCAGTAGCACTCGACGTTGAGCTGGCCGGAGACCGTCAGGTTGGTGGCCTTGCCGAAGAAGTCCTGGCTGTAGTCGACCTCGCCGGCGTCGTTCACGGGGGGGTTGACGGCGTCGAGCGTGGAGACGCGGAACATGTCCCCGGCGCCCTCGGCGTCCGAGCCCGTGATGATGGGCGTGTGGACCCAGTAGAACCCGTTCTCGTGGAAGTAGCGGTGCACGGCCTGCGAGAGGCAGTGGCGCACGCGGGCGACCGCGCCTATCAGGTTGGTGCGCGGGCGCAGGTGCGCGTGCTCGCGCAGGTGCTCCATCGAGTGGCGCTTGGGCGCCATCGGGTACGTCTCGGGGTCGTCGACGGCGCCCACGAGCTCGATCGAGTCCGCGGCGAGCTCGTAGTCCTGCTTGCCGCGCGACTCCACGAGCGTGCCCGTCGCGATGATCGAGCATCCCGCGGTCAACGCCTTGACGACCTCCTCGTAATTCGGGAGCGAATTCGGGGCGACGATCTGGAGCGTGTCGAAGCAGGAGCCGTCCGTGAGGGGCACGAACGAGATCCCCGCCTTGGAGTGTCGTACTTTGCGCGTCCAACCGCGCACTTCCGTCTTCTCGCCGACCTGAACCTGGCCGGACAACGCTTCATGAACCGTGGCCACTGTTTCCCTCTCTTCTGAGCAAGGGTTGCTTCGCACTCACCCGGGTCGACGCACAACGCGTGACCTCGGGCGCGCCCCTTGTACCAAGCGGGGGCGCCCTGAGTGAAGCCCCCGAGGTGACGATCTTATGCCACGAGTCTGCCGAGGGGCTCGGGAGGGCCGAAAGGGAGGAGGCGGGGCGCCGATCCGGGCGCTCGACGCCCCTCCACAGGCCCCACGTTCACTTGTTCGGCTGAGGCGTTATGCGGAGGTAGGGCCTGATCGTAGTGTAGCCCTTGGGGAAGCGCTCCTTGAGCTCGGCCTCGTCCTTGAGCGAGGGGACGATGATGACGTCCTCGCCGTCCTTCCAGTTCGCCGGCGTGGCGACCTTGTGGGAGTCGGTGAGCTGGAGCGCGTCGAGCACGCGCAGGATCTCGTCGAAGTTGCGGCCCGTGGCGGGCGGGTAGGTCATCGTGAGGCGGACCTTCTTGTTCGGATCGATGATGAAGACCGAGCGGACCGTGGCCTTGTTGTCCGCGTTCGGGTGGATCATGTCGTACTTGGTGGCGATGTCGCGGGTGGGGTCGGCCAGGATCGGGAAGTTGACCGTGGTGCCCTGGGTCTCGTTGATGTCGCCGACCCAGCCGCGGTGATCCTCGATCGGGTCGACGCTGACCGCGATCGTCTTGGTGTTCCGCGCGGCGAACCTGTCGGCGTACTTCGCGACCGTGCCGAGCTCTGTGGTGCACACCGGCGTGTAGTCGGCGGGGTGCGAGAACAGGATGACCCAGGAGTCGCCTGCCCATTTGTGGAACTCGATCGTGCCCTCGGTTGAATCCGAGGTGAAGTCAGGGGCCACGTCTCCGAGACGAACTGCCATGTGCGCTCCTATTTGGTGTGCTCGAGGGTGGTCGTCTGACCCCCCTCGAGCGGGTATGAACTCGGGCGCAACGATACCCACCGAAACGGGCGCGGCAAGCAAATCCTACCCAGACAGTATGGATTGAGGACATCAGGAAGCCCACCAGCGCGGCCCCCGTGCGCTCATTCCGCCCCTGCGCCTTCCTCGACTTCCGAGGGGGCGTCGTTCCAGAGCGCGTCGCGCAGATCCAGGTACTCCTCGGAGAGCGCGAACTTGAGCAGCTCGCCCACCCGCAGGCCGAGCTCGGCGTAGACGACCTCGCCCTCCTGGTTTCGCTTCGAGAGGATCGCCACGAGACCGTGGCGCTCGAGCGTGTCGACCTCGGCGCTCGCGCGGGCGGAGAGCTTCAGGATCGTCACGACCGCGTCCTCGAGCGAGTCGCAGGCCAGCAGGCCGACGCGGTCCGCGGTGTACATCGCGCACCGGGCGAAATCGGCGAGCTGCTCCTTGAGCAGCGTCTCCTGTGAGACGTCGTCGTGACCGCGCGCGAGCGCGCGGCCGAGCGTCGCCTCGTAGGCCGCCTGGACGCCCCCGCCCGTGCCATCCTCGCTGAGCTTCTTCTCGGCGAAGGCGACCACGCCCTGGATCGTCTTCCCGTCGAAGGTCTTGGAGAGCTTGCCGATGATCGACCCCGCGAAGGAGTCCGTGGCCTTGCCTACGAGGCCGCCGATGGGGATCAGGCTCAGCGCGGCGACGGCCCCGTCGAGCGAGCGGGAGCGGAACGCCGTCCAGAACTCCGAGGACGTCAGGAGCAGGTGCCCCGAGCGGATGTGCTCGAGCTGCCCGCCGAGCGCGAACGCGCACTGGCGCAGGCTCAGGTGTTGGGCGTGGCCCTCGTCGAGGTGCGCCGCGCCGAGCAAGAGCATCGGCGCGTCCGAGCCAAGGACCTGCACGCCCGTGAGCCCGTGCGAAAGGAACACCCTGGGGGTCGCCACGCAGAGCATCGCCGCGAGGTCCGAGACCAGGCGGGTGGTGTCCGGGAACGCGCGCTCGTCGACGCGCTGGCAGTGCCGCTCGATGTCGGCGGTGTCTCGGCCGTCGACCACGAGGCCGCCCACCCACCGCTGCGCCTGAGACGAGGTCGCGCGCTCGCCGGGGTGCGTGATCCGTTCGTCGTGCTGGGTCGCGGTCATGGGCGCCCACGCGTGAGGGAGCCCGCCTGGCGTCCAGCCCCGCGGGAGCCTCTCGAGCTTCGCCGCGCGGTGGGGGTCGAGCAGCAGGAGCATCGCCCCGACCTGATCGAGCA
Organism: uncultured Myxococcales bacterium; assembly: GCA_913058025.1. Taxonomy (GTDB): domain Bacteria; phylum Myxococcota_A; class Bradymonadia; order Bradymonadales; family Bradymonadaceae; genus CAJXPN01. Next base: position 4,120 of record CAJXPN010000443.1, read on the forward strand.
CGCGGAGGTCACGCTCGGGGAGCGCGCCCTCGAGCGCGAACAACGGCGCGTAGGCCTCCGGTGACATCGGCGCCTGCCTCACCAGGCGGAGGTAGACCCTCGCGGCCTCGGACGGGCGAGCGGTCTGCTCGAGCAGCGCGCCGAGCTCGAGGCACGCGCTGGCGAACTCGTCGTCGGCGATCGACTCGTCGTCGCGCATGACCGCGCGCGAGATCGCGCTGAAGTCCTGGTCCTGCACGCGCGCGTTCACGAACGCGCGGTACGCCTCGATCGCGCCCTCGATCGCGCCGGCCTCACGCAAGGCGCGCGCGCGGAGCAGCCAGAACGCCGCGTCGGCGCCCTCGGCCCTGGCGAGCACCTCGTAGACGGCGGCCGCCGAGGCGTGGTCGCCCGACTCCTCGTGGGCGATCGCCACGAGCGCCCACCACGCCTCGTCGGGGTCGACGAGCTGGGAGACCCCGATGAGGTCGTCGGCGGGTCGCATCCGCGAGAGCTCCGCGAGCCTCGCCACGGCGGCCCCCTCTCGCCCCAGCGCCCTGGCGACCTGCGCGCGCCTGAGCAGCACCCGCTGGTAGAGCGTGAGCTCGGCGTCGGCGGGCGCCTCCGCGTCGAGCGCCTCGTCGTCCCCCCCGGACAACCGCTCGGCCTCCCACAGCAGCTCCGCCGCGTGCTCCCAACGCTGACGCGCCGCGTGCGCGTTGGACGCGTGGAGCAACCTCGCGCTCGGCGCGAGCCCTGTCTCTTATACACATCTCCGAGCCCACGAGAC
>CAJXPN010000444.1 GCA_913058025.1 uncultured Myxococcales bacterium
GAGATTTCTGCCTGTCTCGTGGGCTCGGAGATGTGTATAAGAGACAGGCTCGGCGTAACCGAGCGTGGTGCCCTGAGCGTCCAGGAGCGCCACGTAGGTGAGGTCGGAGCCGGGGTCGCCGTCGCCGCGGGTCGTCGAGGTGCAGCCGGAGCCAGTGGTCACGTCCTCGATCTGGACGACGAACAGCGGGTTCGTCGGGTTGTTCTCGGAGACAATGGACTTGCAGGTGCCGTCCTCACACGCGTAGTCGTCGGTGTTGGGGCAGTCGTCGACCGTGGTGCAGGTGTTGCCGCCGCCGATCTCGATGCACTCACCTGCTGTGCAGACGTAGTCGTCGGTGTTGGGGCAGTCGTCGACCGTGCTGCAAGCGTCTCCGCCGCCGGTGGTGTCCTCGGTGCAGAGCTTGATCGTCGGGTCCGACTCGCGCGTCTCGCACTTCTCGTTCGCGAAGCAATCCAGGTCGGACGTGCAGGTGGGGACACAGCTGGCCGAGCCCGCGCCGTCGCAGACGAAGCTCTCCGGACACTCCGAGTCGAAGGTGCACGGCTCGCCGCCGATGTTGTTTCCGATGCCGCCGCCACACGCGAGGATGCTCAAGCCCGTGCTCAGGCCGACCATGATGCTCGCCGCTGTGAGTTGCTTACGCATTATGATTCTCTCCATTCTCTGTGGCCCCCGGACCCATTCGGTCGGGGGTAGTTTGGTGCTCGAGACCCTATCACTTAGTCTCGTCGTATTCACATGTTCGCTTCATTTTGTGTGCCAGACCCTAGGGTCGCGTGCTCACCTCTGTCACCCCGAAACGCATCGACGCGTCGCGCACGCCGAGCTCGAGTTCGCAATCACGCCCCTCGTCGATGGTCTCTCCTGTCGACGAGACGCACAACGTCGCGAGGTATTCACCTCCGGTCGCCTCCTCGAGGCAACCTCCTCCGCGCAGCAGCACGACGATCGCGTCTCCGTCTCTGGGCGCGAGCCGGTCGCCCGCCGCGCCCTCGAAGTACACACGGACGTGCTGGCCCGAGCTCAACGTCAGCGCGGGAGCGATCGAGGCGTCCTCGACGCAGAGCCCGTCGGCCGAGAGCGCGCTCGGCTGACCATCCAGGCGCTTGCTCTGCGCGCCCTCGGCGGTGACCTCGACGCCCCACCCCACCACTCGCCCCTCGGCGTCCTCGAGGTACGCCGTGAGGAGTTCGACGTCGGCCTCGCCCGAGGCCTCGATGCGGACCTCGGCGCGTGGCTGTGGCAGGATGCACGTCCCGGAGAGGCCGCACACCGCGGAGGCCTCGCCCAGCTCCTCCTGACAGCCTCGCGCGTCCTCACACGCGACCCCGGTGTCGTCTCCCCTGAGCTGGCCCTCCGACGCGCACACGTTCACGTCCGCGCTCCCGCCGACCGACCGGACGTAGGGCTGACACGTCGTCGCGGCCTCGCCCTCTGCCTCCGGGGCGCAGTCCAGGTCGGACTGACAAAGCGGAAGGCACTGGCCTCGCGCGCACGCCTCGTTGCCCGCGGCGCCGCAGTCGGAGTCGAACGCGCAAGGCGCCGACGCGGGGCCGCACCCCGCGAGGAGACCCGCACACAACGACACCCATGTCAGCGCTTGGCGTACCATTACTCCATCCTCTCTCGAACGATTCGCACGATCATGACCTCACGGCGCGACACAACCACACGCAGGTGCACGTCTCGCACCAGCGCGGTTGCCCAGACGGCGCCCAGTCGATATGAATGGGCGCGTGTGGCGAGGGCGCCGCGCGCACTCACCGTTCGGATCGTCCAATGACCAAGCTGGTCCATCATCACGCGGAGCACACCATGCGTCAACGCGCTCTCCGTCTCGCGCTCTCCGTCTCGCTGTCGCTGACCGCGCTCGGCTGCGCCTCCTTCGGTGGCGAGCCCAAGACCTACACGGATCAGGCAGAGCGTGCCTTTGACGAGGCCGACTCCGCGTTCAGCGCCGGCGACTACCTCGAGTCCATCCGGCGCTTCAACCTCATCAGGACGAAGTACCCGTACTCTCAGTACGCGCGGCTCTCCGACCTCAAGATCGCCGACGCGTACTTCGCTCAGGAGAAGTACGCCACGGCCGTCGAGCAGTACCGGACGTTCGCGAAGCTCTACCCCGAGCACCCCCAGGTCACGTACGCGAAGTGGCGCGTCGCGCTCTCGTTCTACGAGCAGATGCCCAAGGACTGGTTCGCGCTCCCTCCTGGCTATGAGCGCGACCTCGCGCGCGCTAAGGACGCCCAGCGCGAGATGAGGTTCTTCCTCAGGCGGAACAAGGACACGCAGTACGGCCCCGACGGTGAGCGGAAGCTGCTCCTGGTGCGGCGCCGGCTCGCCGACCACGAGTTCTACGTCGCCTCGTTCTACATCAAGCGCGGCAACCCCCGCGCCGCGGCGCTCCGGCTCACCGGCATGCTCAAGGACTACTCGGGGCTCGGGCTCGACGCCCAGGCGCTCTTCCTGTTGGCCCGCGCCTACATCGAGCTCGGCGACGTCGACAAGGCGTCGCTCGCGCTCTCCGACCTCATCGAGTACCACCCGAGCGACCCGCTCGCCGCCCAGGCGCGCGACTACGTGAGCACCCACGCCATCTCACGCCCCGAGAGCGCGCCGCCGAAGTGAACCTGGCCGCCCGAGGGCGTGTCGGGCGGCCTCCAGGTCCTCACGCTGTCGTGGCGCACCAGGCGACATACCACCACACGCGACCCACGAGGACCCGACCATGCGCACCTCCCTCACCACACCGTTCGCCCTCATCCTGTTGCTGAGCTCGGCCTGCGGCGCGACCTCGGTCAAGCCCGGCCCGACCCCTGGCGTCGACGCGCTCCCCCCTCGAGGCGAGGTGATCGAGGCCAGGACCGCGCCAACGGTCGCCGAGGCCCTCGCCGCGGTGTGCGCCACCGAGGACATCGACGGTGAGACCTGCGCGGTCTGCCCGCCAGGCTTCGGCGACCCCGACCTGGAAGGCCCGCTCGAGATCGTGGCCCACCGAGCAGGATCGTTCACCGCCGCGGGCGCCGACGAGATCCTGGTGACGTTCGGCGGATGCACTGGCGTCCCCACCGAGACCGAGACCACGCTCATGGCTCGCGGAGCGCAGGGGCTCGAGGTCATCGCGCGCAACACGATCCTGCATGAGATCACCTGCCAACATCCGAAGGACGCCTCGGGCCGTGAGCTCATCGTGTGCATGGACCTCGACGGCAACCAGGGGTTCAACTACAGCAACCTGCGCCTGTTCGGCACCGACCCCGAGATGACCTCGGTGGACCTCTTCGAGCTGCTCTCGGACACGGCCTCGTGCCCGGCGAGCGGAGAGCCGTACACTGACGAGGAGGGAACGAACCTCGCCGTCGGCGACGTCGACGGCGACGGGCTCGACGACCTCACCGTCACGTACAACTCGGCGCGCGGCGTCGTGCCCGACGCGTTCGAGGACTACTGCGACGCAGAGATGGCAGACCACCCCTTCCCTGCTCAGGCGTCCAAGACCGTGACGTTCGTCCAGCGGGACGGCGCGTTCGTAAAACAGTGACGCCGGCCCTCTGGACCGCTCGAATTGTTGCGCCACCAGCCAAGCCGGACAGATACTCGACGAGCCCGCGCTCGTGACAGCACGCTGCGCCTGGGCCGAGGGCGAGCTCGAAGAGTTCGAGGAGGCCGAAGACCCATGAAGAGGACGACGATGCGAGTCATGACACGGTATCTGCTCATGTTGACGATCACGTCTGCGATCGGCTGCGGCACGGGAAGCACCACTCCGGATCCGAAACCGGTCGAGGCACCGGTGGAGGTCGAGCCTGTCGAGCCCGAGGTCGTGCTCACCACCGAGGCTCGCCTGATGGCGGAGCTGTGCCCCGCGGAGTTGCTCGACGGTGAGGTCTGCAATGGCTGCCCAGGCGACACGCAGCTCGGCCAGGAATCACAAGGAGACGCTCAGTTGGAAATGACCATCGTGGCAGTCCGAGAGGGCTCCTACACATCTAAGGGGGCGACGGAGTACGTCGTGGAACTTCTCGGGTGCGCGTTCCCTGACGGGTCGACCGAGGGCGTCCTGATGAGCGAGACCGATGGCGAACTGAAGGTCGAGGCGCGCTCGGGTTTGCTGAGCGTGAAGACGTGCAAGTTCCCCACGGACGCAGCGGGCGCCGAGCTCATGGTGTGCATGTCGTCTGGAGGGAAGCAGGGCTTCCTCGTGAGCGATCTGCGCCAACTCGACGCACGCGATGGATTGCGCGAGGTCTCGATCAAGAGCCTGATGTCGAACTCGGGCTCGTGCCCCACGGAGACGCTCCAGGACGAGATCTCCGACGGGTTCAGGCTCATCGACATCAACCAGGACGGGCTCGACGACGTCGTGTTCGACTACACATCGTTGATCGCCAAGGTCCCCGAGCCCTACGCCGACTCGTGCGAGGCGAGGAACAAAGGCTACGACTTCGGCGAACAGGACATCCACGAGGATGTGTTCATCCAACGCGACGGCGCGTTCGTGCCTGAGTGACGACAATCGTAATTCAACGTGCCGAAGTGGAGCGAGATGATGGATGAGGAGGATTTCGCCGAGCTGCGCAGCGCGCTGCATGCGCGTGACATTCACAGGCTGCACATCTCCATCCCGAAGCTCACGCCCGAGTACGAGCGCTACACGCGCGACCACCTGGACCAGTGGGACTCGGGGACGCACTGGGATCTGGGGCTTGGGCCGAACCGCAGGATCATGAGCTCGATGAGGGTCGAGGGCGCGTCGAACCCCTTGCTCGCGCTCCGTGTGCTGCGCATCACCCTGGGGACGGGCGAGGTTTGGTACGAGCGCGAGGTGTTCGCTGTCTCTTATACACATCTCCGAGCCCACGAGACAGGCAGAAATCTCGTAT
>CAJXPN010000445.1 GCA_913058025.1 uncultured Myxococcales bacterium
ATCTACACAGAGTAGATCGTCGGCAGCGTCAGATGTGTATAAGAGACAGGTTGGGAGGGGGGATCGGCGTCGGGATGGGCTCGATCGAGGCGATGCTCATGGCCTACCCCCTCATCCCTGTCCTTGGCGCCGGGCTCCCCGCGCTCGGCGTGCTCACGGCGCTGTGGCGGTGGGTGCGGGCGGATCGCATGATCCTCGAGGACGACGTGGTCCGGATCAGGAGCGGCGGCAGGCGCCGCTCGGCGCACCCCTCGGAGGTCGCGAGCTGGGAGATCGAGATAGGCCGGGCGACCGAGCCCTCGGAGGAGGACGCCGACCCCGAGGACGGGACGCACGAGGTGACGCTCCTGATGCGCCTGAGCAACGGCGAGCAACCTATGGTGTACGAGGAGACCGCGGAGAACCTCGCCGACGCGCGGCACAAGCGCGTCATGCTCGACGCGCTCCTGAGCAAGCGGCTGGTGGGCGCGCCGCCGCCCGTGCGCGAGGCCGAGGAGGGCGCGGTCGTGTTCGACTGGGATCAGGCCTGGAGCGAGGAGGAGACGGTCGAGCACGAGGCGATGCCTCGGAGTTGGTGAACCGCGGGGGTCCGACCCTGCGACATGGAGGTGCGCGTGGAGGTGACATTCGAGGGGAAGACGTTCGTGGTGCTCGGGCACCTGTCGACGATCACGAAGCGGGAGGCCTGGATCAAGGTCATCGATCTGGGCGGCCAGGTGAGCAACACGCCCCGGCCGAGCTCGGACTACTTCATCCAGGGAGAGCGCGTCTCGGCCAAGCGCCAGGCGCGCGCCGAGGAGCTCGGGTACCCGATCCTCTCCGAGCGCGAGTTCCTGGACGCCGTGCGCGACGCCCAGGCCGAGGAAGACGGCGCGCGCGAGCACGTCCAGCTCGGCGACGCGATCGCGTCGTTCCGCGGGCTCTTCGACGGCCCGGCGTCCTTACGGACCTGGGAGAAGGTCACCGAGCTCCTCGACGGTTGCCCCGAGGAGCAGCTCGAGGACGCGTGCACCTACGTCGAGTCCCACGTCTCCCGCTGGCCAGACCACCGCTCCTCGCCGAGCGCGCCGTCGATGTGCCTGACCGAACACGCCTTCTACAATTCACAGCCAGACGACCCGCTGGGTGACGTCCGCGTGGCGCTCAAGCCCTGGCTCAACGACCTGCTCCAGGGCGCCACGTCACCAAAGTTCGAGCTCGCGCGCCGCGTCCAGTGCAACGGCCTGGGCCTGAACGGCACGATCCTCACGCACCTGGTGGAGAACCCGACGCTGGTGAACCTACGGGAGCTCGACGTCGGCCAGGCCAACAACGCCACGCAGACCTTCTACAAGAAGCTGCGGACGTCCCGGCACCTGCCCTCGCTGGACACGCTCACCCTGCGGACCATGTCCGTGAAGCACGCCGGCGCGCTGTGCGGTGAGCATACGCTGGACACGCTGCGGTGGGTCACGCTCGGCTACCCCGGGGACGGGTACACGACCAGCGAACTCGACGCGATCTACTCCCGGCTCTTCGAGGCCACCTGGTGGACCCAGATCGAGGGCCTGAACCTCCAGCTCTCCAGGATGCGCTCGGGGATCGTCAGCGGCATCGACGCCTACGGGGCGCTCTCCAGCGCCGCTGGCAACCTCCCGTCGCTGCGCCACCTCGTCCTGGGCGACGCCGGCGGCGTCGAGAAGCTCTTCGACTCACCGCTGCTCACGCAGCTCGACAGGCTGTCCTTCCACACGTGCAGGCACCCGGCCGGGATCGAGCTCCTGCGCCACCTCGACGAGCACTCTGGCCACTCCATCCAGGTGATCGACCTCAGCCGGAGCGCCTTCCACAGCTACGCTCTCGACCGCTACGCCCACCACGGCAAGCGCGCCTACATCGAGTGCCTGCTCGACCTGAAGAACCTCGACGTCTACGATGAGATCGTGCTCCCGGGCGGCGAACGCGACGAGATCGAGGGCGCGCTCGAGTCGCGCGCAAAGGACGCGGGTGTTGTGCTTACACCCTCGCCCATGCGCAGATGAACACCCTGACCTTCGTGTCTTGTATAGAAGACCGAAGGGGACACAGACAAACTCCAACCGAGTCATCAGACACGGCCACGTACAGGACATCCAGGAGCAGCGCCTCTTCAATGGTCAGACGCCATCTCGTAAAAGGCGACGCACAGCGCGGTCTTCGTACCTTCGGACATGACCCGGTCGAACTCGAGAGCAACATGAACGCAAAGCGCATTGTCCAACGGGTTCTCTTCATTGCCGTGGGTATCGCCTTGTCTTCCCCTTTAAGAGACGCTGGCAGCGCCACCGCAGCACAGCTCGATAGTGAGGGTGCGCACTGGCAAATTGCCGTGCTCACAGCGATAAGCCTCGGAGGCATCGTCTACCTCTTGTTTGCCCTCCATCGGGCGAAGGCCGCATCGTCTGCGCCATCGCCAGGCCTCGAGGCACCCTCATCGAACTTGGGCGACCACGAAGTACCAGATACCAGTGTGGAGTTGGGCTGGGAGCAAGACGCAAGCACTTCGAAGAGTCGTGCGTCGGCTGAGTCATCCGTTCGTGTCGAAGAGGCTGTCGTTTCAGAGAGAGGGTGCTGAGCAGCTGCATCAACGCCTGATGGTGCAAACACAGGCGGTCGAGCAACGAACCTCCCGAACAGATCTCTCACGCGGACTCGAGGCCAGGGTCGAAGCCGTCGATGTAGTAGGAGAAGCTGTAGTGGCTGTCGCCGTGGGCCTCGAGGCTCCACCAACGCCCGCAGACCTCACAACGCGCGCACGTCGCGGTGTGCTCGGTCATCGAACGCGGCTCGGTGACCCGGGAGAGCTCTCGCAGGTCACCATGCTGTGGAGACGTCGCGGCGCCGGTCCCGCACATGCACTCGAGCGGCTGGAGCTCCTGGACGGCGAGGACGATGGCGCCCGCCTGCTCCTCGCCGCACGCGCGCGTGAACGCGGCCGGGAGGCCGGAGGCGACCACCTCGTCGAAGCCGAGGTCCAGCGCCTCCTCGAGAGAGCGCGCGCTCAGGCGCACGGTCCGCCCGAGGATCCAGGCCACCCAGGTCCCGCCTCGCCCTCCCCCGAAGATCCTCGGGTGCCAGGGGCGCTTCCCAATGGGGGCAATCGTCGCGCGCGCGGCGTTCTCGGGGTCGGCGGCCACGCCGAGCGCCTGCGCCGCGCTACGCGCGCCGAAGACCTCGACGAGGCGCTCCGCGACGGCGCGCTCCTTGAGCTCATCGTGTGTGTACGTGAGCAGGTCGCCGCCGACCTCGAGCCGGGCACCGTCGAGGCTGACGTCGAGGCGCGCTGGGGCGCCCGCGTGTGTGGTCTTCCATGTCGTCATACTCAGCTCCATGCTCGCGACGCGTGAGCCTCAGGGCCTCGGGGTCGCCGGGTGCATGGAGTCTATGTACTCGAGGGTCAGGCAGGCAACGGCCTTCACCATCCCCGCGATGGCGAGCCACGCCGATGGCTCGACGCGACCGCCTGGCGCCTCAGCCCACCTCGTCGATGTCGAGCGGCCCCGAGAGGAGGTCGTAGCGGGCCTCGCGGCCGCCCGTGGGCTTCTGGACGAGCTCCTGCCAGCACGCGCCGACGAGGTGGTCGTCGATGGAGCGGTCGACGGCGCCCTGGAACCGCTCGAGCGCGTCCTGGGCGGACTCGGCCTCGAGCTGGACGAAGACCAGGTGGCCCTCCTCGGCGGCGTTGAGCGCGGTGCCCCAGAGCAGGCCGAGGTGGCGCTGGGCGAACGTCGACGCGATGAAGAGGACGTCGGGGTCGGAGTCGAACACCGCCGTGAACGTGTCCCGGTACGCCCGCGCGTCGTCGAGGTCGATCTCGACCTGGTTCACGCCCTCGATGAACGAGCCTGCGTGCCCTTCGATGGTGAAGATGACGCGATCGCGTCGGCTCGTGAGCTCGTTCAGGCACGCGTACGCCGTCGAGGTCTTGCCCGAGCCGGAGCGCCCGGCGAGCAGCACGAGGCCGTGTGAGGCGCCCGCCCAGCGCAGCAGCGTGTCGCGGGCGTTCGGGTCCTCGGCGAGCCGCTCGAGCGGGGGCACCCAGGGCGCGCCGCGCACGATCCGAAGGGACACGCGCTCCCCGGCGACGGTCGTGACCTTCTGGTAGCGCAGCTGGATGCGCTCACCCGCCCCGCCCTCGGGGATGCCGTCGGCGTCCCTCTCTAGCGTGGCCCGGCGGCTGTCCTCGTCACGGGCCGGAGCGCTCAGGACGCGCCACCTCGCGTCGAGCGAGCCGAAGACGTCGGGGTCGATCTCCATGAGCCGCTCGAGCCCCGCCTCGGTCCGGTAGCAGACCTCGTGGCCGCCGCCCGCGGGCTGGACGTGAATCACGCTCGCGCCCTCGTCGGCCGCGCCCCAGATCATCTGCTGCGCCACGTCCATCGACTCGAACGCCTTCTCCATCGCCTGCCTGTCCATCGCCTCTCCTCCCTCGATCTTGTCTCCACGACGAACGGCCAACGCCCTCGCCACATCCTCGAACATGCTCGGCGCCGCGGTCGGCCCTCGCCGACTCCACGCCTCGAGCTCTTCCCTCACGAACCGCCACTGGCGCCCGAGCTTGTGCCCCGGCACCTCGCCCTCGCGCAGCCACCTGTAGAGCGTGCTGCGTGACACGCTGAGCAGCTCCGCGGCCTGCTCGAACGTCAGGTATTCGTCTTCCACCTCGCCTCCTTTTGAGTCACTAAAGACAACCATGAGCGCTCATGAGCACTCGAGCATGAACAAGAGATACACGCCTGCATGTGCCACGTCAATGGTCAATAAAAACAACCCATGAACACCTATGAGCACCAAGGACCTGGCGCTTTGGACCTGTCTCTTATACACATCTGACGCTGCCGACGATCTACTCTGTGTAGA
>CAJXPN010000446.1 GCA_913058025.1 uncultured Myxococcales bacterium
CCACCGCCCCGAACGTCGCGCTCGTCCCACACAACGCCCCGTTCTCCTTGACGCGCTCGGGCAGCCCCGGCGAGATCATGCTCACGGCGCCCTTGCTGCGCACCTTCGAGATCAGGACCTCGGTCTCGTCGCCCAACGCATCCAGCGCCGCGCTGAGACCCTCCGGCAAGCGATCGGAGAGCTTCTCCTCCCGGTAGTTGATGACCTCGTCGGCCCCCAGGCTCGTCACGAGCTCGATGTTGCGGCCGCTGCAGCTCGTGATGACCCTCGCGCCCAGATGCTTCGCGAGCTGGATCGCGATCGTCCCGACCCCTCCCGATCCCGCCTGGATGAAGACCTCGTCCCCCTCCGACAGGTTCGCGTGCTCGACCACACACGCCCACGCGGTCAGGCCCACGAGCGGCAGCGACGCGGCCTCCTCGTGGCTCAGGCCCGCGGGCTTCCTCGCGAGCTCGCGCGCGTCCACCGCCACGTACTCCGCGTACGTGCCCTCGCGCGTGTGCTTGGGCGAAGAGACGACCTCGTCGCCGACCTCCCACCCCTTCACCTTCGCGCCGATCTCCTCGATGACGCCTGACACGTCCATCCCCAGGATGGTCGGCATCTTCCGCGGGATGAGCAGCTTGTGTGAGCCCGCCCTCATCTTGCAGTCGACCGGGTTGACCGACGTCGCGTGCATCCTCACGAGCACGTCGTTCGGGCCGATCTCGGGTCTGGGGGCCTCCTCGACCTTGAGGACGTCTGGTGTTCCGTATTCATGAATTCTGGCTGCGATCACGGCGTGGACCTCGGGTGGAAGCTCGGCGCTTCTTGGAGCGGTGGTTCGTTCGTCTCGTCGTTGTACACCACAAGCAAAGCACTCTTCACTCAGTGTCAAACCACCCCGTCACGCCAGCGGTTCGAACTCCTCGTCTGCCCTCCACCTCACCTCGTACGAGTCCCACGCCCCGCTCAAGCTCGTGACCACGACCTCCTCGACCTCGAAGGAGTCGTCCATGGAGACATCGACCCTGACGTCCCATCGATCCATGTGCTCGAGCGCTTCGAGCAACTCGACGCGTGTGTGCGTCGTCCTCATCGGGTTCGCCCACCTCGCGCCGTCGAGCTCTTTCATGAACAGGTGCTCCGCCTCGTCGTCGCTCACGCGCTCCCGGTAGACCTGGTCCTCGTCGTCGTCGTCATGGCCCTGGTCGGACCAGGCCTCCCAGTCCTGATCCTGCTCCACGTCCTCCTCTTCGTCGATGAACGTCTCGTGCCACGCGTCCTCGTTCAGACCCCAGAGCCAGTCCAGCCCCCAGACGCGCTCCTCTCGGACCCCCTCCACGCCGACCCACTCGGCAAGCTCCTCGCTCGACCCGCACCGTGACATCCAGTCGACGCTCTCGCGCTCGATGCCCTCGAAGATGCTCATGACCTCGCGCGTCCGCTCCGGCACCACCTCGTCGACCGCGAACTCGAACTCGTCGTACATCGTCACCATGTCGTCTCCTTTCGCTCAGGCTGAGCCATATGTCTCCAGACCCCTCCAATCTAGACATCGGCGGCGCGGATGGCCCCATGTCATTCGATCGTCATGCGGTTGTTTTGGCGGCGTTGCCCACCTCGGCGACACGGTGCTATGACTCACCGAACCCAAACGATGACGAGGTCTGGAGATGAACTCGAAGCCAAGAGTGTTGAACTTCATCGACGGCGCGTTCGTGCAGGGCGAGGGGCGCGACACGTTCCCCAACGTCAACCCGATCGACGGCTCGCTCAACGGGCTCGTCGAGTCGGCCACGCGTGAGGACGTCGACCGGGCCGTCCAGGCCGCTCGCCGCGCGATGCGTGGCCCGTGGGGCCGCTCCTCGATGGCCGAGCGCGGAGACCTGCTCCACAGGATCGCCGACCGCATCATCGAGCGCTTCGACGAGTTCCTCGCGGCGGAGGTCGCCGACACAGGCAAGCCCCACTCGCTCGCCAGCGTCATCGACATCCCCCGCGGCGCCGCCAACTTCAAGTCGTTCGCGGACGTCATCCGCGCTCACGGCGACGACGCCTACCACACCCACACGCCCTCCGGCCTCGCGCTCAACTACACCGTCCGCGCCCCTCGCGGTGTCGTCGCCGTGGTCTGCCCCTGGAACCTCCCGCTGCTGCTCATGACCTGGAAGGTCGCGCCCGCGCTCGCGGCCGGCAACGCCGTCGTGGTCAAGCCCAGTGAGGAGACGCCGTCGACGACCGCGCTGCTCGCCGACGTGATGCGCGAGGTCGGCCTGCCCGACGGCGTCTTCAACGTGGTCAACGGGTTCGGGCCAGACGCTCCCGGGCAGTGGCTATGCGAGCACCCCGACGTCGACGCCATCACGTTCACGGGCGAGTCCTCCACGGGAGAGGCCATCATGCGGTCTGCCGCGAGCAGGTTGCGCGACGTCTCGTTCGAGCTGGGCGGCAAGAACCCCGCGCTCGTCTTCGCGGACTGCGACCTCGACGCCGCGCTCGAGGGCACCACGCGCTCGGTCTTCGCCAACTGCGGCCAGATCTGCCTCCAGACCGAGCGCGTCTACGTCCACCGTTCGATCTTCGACGAGTTCACGGAGAGGCTCACAGCGAGCGCCGCGGGGCTCGTCCGAGGCCGCCCGGAGGTCCCAGGCGTCGACATGGGGCCGCTCGTGTCGCAGGGCCACCGAGATAAGGTCCTCTCCTACTACGCGAAGGCACGCGCCGAGGGCGCCGAGGTGCGCTTCGGCGGCGGCGTGCCCGTCATGGGCGACGGGCTCGACGGGGGCTTTTGGATCGAGCCGACCATCTGGACGGGCCTCCCCGAGACCGCGTCCGTCGTCACAGACGAGATCTTCGGCCCGTGCTGCCACGTCCAGCCCTTCGACGACGAGGACGAGGTCCTCCACATGGCCAACGACACCGACTACGGCCTCGCCGCGTCCGTCTGGACGAAGGACCTGTCGCGGGCGCACCGCGTCGCGCGCGAACTCGAGGTCGGCATCTGTTGGGTCAACTCATGGTACCTGCGCGACCTGAGGACTCCGTTCGGCGGCGCCAAGCGCTCGGGCATCGGCAGGGAAGGGGGCCACTACTCACTCGACTTCTACACAGAGCTCCGCAACATCTGCGTCGCGCTCTGAGCCCCGACCTCCGAACGTCCCACGCACCACGCACACAGGAACCACCGACGATGCTCACCTCAGAACATCAGGGACCCATCGAGCGCGCCGCCACGGCGCTCCGATCCGCCAGGCTCGAGCGCGCGCCCATCCCGCCGCTGCGCCACGACTTCGATCCCGCAGACATCCAGACCGCGTACGCCATCCAGCTCGCGACGCTCGACCTGGCGTTCATGAACGGGCGCAGGCTCGTCGGCCGCAAGATCGGCCTGACGTCGAAGGCCGTCCAGGCGAACCTGGGCATCGACACGCCCGACTTCGGCGCGCTCTTCGCGGACATGGAGGTCCCCGACGGCGGCTCGGTCGACCTGTCCGGGCTCATCACGCCGAAGGCGGAGGCCGAGCTCGCGTTCGTGATCGGCGCCTCGCTCGACTCCCCGGACGTGACCACGTCCGAGGTCGCGCGCGCCATCGACGGCGTGCTCCCGGCGATCGAGATCGTCGACTCTCGCGTGGCCGACTGGGACATCACCGCGTTCGACACCATCGCCGACAACGCCTCCGCGGCCCGCTACGTCCTGGGGACTCGCCCCGTGCGGCTGCGCGACGTCGACACGAGGATGTGCGGGATGGTGCTCGAGCGGCACGGAGAGCCCGCGTCGACGGGCGCAGGCGTGGCGTGCCTGGGTGACCCCGTGCTCGCGCTGCGCTGGCTCGCGCGCGAGATGGCCGCTCGTCACACGCCGCTCCAGCCGGGGGACCTCGTCCTCACGGGCGCGCTCGGCCCGCTCGTCTCACTCTCCGCGGGCGACCACCTCGAGGCGCGCATCTCGGGCGCGGGGTCGGTCCGTGTCTCGTTCCACCACTCGGGAGCTTCTTCATGACCCACAAACCGCTCATCGACACCTGCGCCGCGATCCTCGACGACGCCCAGCACACCGTCACCTCCACGCCACAGCTCTCCGCGAGCCATGAGTTCTCGCTCGACGACGCCTACGCCATCCAGGCCGCCGTGCTCGAGCGGCGCCTCGCGCGCGGCGAGCGCCGCGTCGGGATGAAGATGGGGTTCACGTCCCGCGCGAAGATGGTCCAGATGGGGGTCTCGGAGATGATCTGGGGGCGCCTGACGGACGCGATGATGCTCGAGGAGGGCTCGTCCATCTCGCTCGAGGGGTTCATCCACCCGCGCATCGAGCCCGAGGTCGCGTTCTTGCTCAAGGACCGCCTCGAGGGAGACGTCACGTTGCTCCAGGCGAGGCGCGCGGTCGAGGCCGTCGCTCCCGCGCTCGAGATCATCGACTCGCGCTATGAGAACTTCAAGTTCTCGCTCGAGGACGTCGTCGCGGACAACTCGTCTTCGGCGGGGGTGGTGCTCGGGCGCTGGTCTTCGCCCGACACCGACCTCGAGAACCTCGGCGTCGTGATGTCATTCGACGGTGAGCCCGAGCGCATCGGCTCGACCGCCGCGATCCTGGGCTCACCCTGGCGCTCGCTCGTCGCCGCCGCGCGCCTCTCGGCCTCGCGAGGTGAGCCGCTCGAGCCCGGCACCATCGTGCTCGCTGGCGGCGCGACCGCCGCGTCGTACCTGCGACCCGGCCTACACGTTCGTGTGGAGGTAGAGGGCCTCGGGCGAGCCGACCTGAAGGTCGACGGCTAGCGTTCTCTTTCCGAGGCGGTTTTGGGAGCGTCCGGTTCGGCGGAGAGTTCGTTTCGGGGCGGTTTGGGGGAGCGTTCGCGAGGGCGTTGAGCGTGGTGCGGGGCGGGGCTCGCGCTG
>CAJXPN010000447.1 GCA_913058025.1 uncultured Myxococcales bacterium
TATAAGAGACAGGACCTGCTCGACGCTGACCGGCTTGACGGTCTCACCGACCTCGATCGAGCCGGTGTCCGTCTCCTCCGAGCCCGTGATCATCTTGAAGAGCGTGGTCTTGCCGGCGCCGTTGGGCCCGATGACCCCGACGATGCCGCCCGGAGGCAGCGAGAAGGTCAGGTCCTCGATGAGGAGGCGATCGTCGAAACCCTTGGAGACGTTCTCGAGCTTGACGACGACGTCGCCCAGTCGGGGACCCGACGGGATGATGATCTCGTTGCGCTCGGCGCGCTCGGTGGCGTTCTCGGCATCGCGGCGCAGGTCCTCGTAGGCGTTGACGCGGGCCTTGGAGCGGGCCTGGCGAGCCGCGGAGCCCATGCGGACCCACTCGAGCTCCTTCTCGAGCACGCGCTGGCGCGCCGAGGACTTCTTCTGGCGCTGCTCGAAGACCTTCTGCTTCTGCTCGAGCCATGACGAGTAGTTGCCCTCGAAGGGGACGCCCTTGCCGTCCTCGAGCTCGAGGATCCACTTCGTGACGTTGTCCAGGAAGTAGCGGTCGTGCGTCACCAGGATGACGGTGCCGTGGTACTCGCGCAGCGCGCGCTCGAGCCAGGCGACGGTCTCGGCGTCGAGGTGGTTGGTGGGCTCGTCGAGGAGGAGCATGTCGGGCTTGGCGAGCATGAGCTGACAGAGCGCGACGCGGCGCTTCTCACCACCCGAGAGGTGCTCGACCGAGGCGTCGCCCGGCGGCACGCGCAGCGCGTCCATGGCGATGTCGATCGTGCGGTCGAGGTCCCAGCCGTTGACCGCCTCGATCTTGTCCTGGAGCACGGCCTGGCGATCGATGAGATCGTTCATCTCGTCAGGGTCGACGTCGGCGAACTTCGCGCTGACCTCGTCGAACTCGCGAAGGAGATCACGGACCTCCTTCAGGCCGAGCTCGATGTTGCCGCGCACGTCGAGCGTGAGGTCGAGCTGGGGCTCCTGAGCCAGGTAGCCGACCTTGGCCGACGGGTCGATCCAGACCTCGCCGGTGACCTCCTTGTCGATGCCCGCCATGATGCGAAGCAGCGTCGACTTACCCGCCCCGTTGGGACCGACGACGCCGATCTTGGCGCCCGGGAAGAACGACAACCAGATCCCCTTGAGGATCTCCTTACCGTCACCGGTGACCTTCCCCATCCCCTGCATCTGGTAGATGTATTGCTGTGCCATCGCCTAAATCACCTCATTCAACGAACGCTCCGACCCGGAGCGAGGGCTTGCTACTCTCGAACACCACGGCGTTTAGCAAGACCAGCCGCCCTTGAAAAGGCTCTGCTTTTCTCTGGCTGCGCATCGCTCGTGCGCCTCGACCCAAGGGAGAGACGCGCGAGCGAGGCGCAACCAAGAAAGCGCGAGCGATGCGCAGCCAAGAGAGAGAGAGCGCATAGCCAAGAATAGCTGGGCTAAGTTATAAGGAGCGACACCCACACACCTCATCTCCATGTCGAAGGAGTGACATCATATGATCCACAAGATCCTCGCGAACCTGTTCACGAAGAACCAGTTCAGCAAGATCACGCAGCAACAGAACGAGGCGTTGCTCGACGTCATCGCGCTGTCGATGGCAGCCGACGGTCTGCTCGAGCCTCAGGAGCGCGTCGAGGCGCTCGCTGCGCTCAAGCAGCTGAACTGGAAGGACCACTCGAGCGCGGAGCTCTACTTCGACGGCTCCTGTGAGAAGGCGCCGGGGCTGCTCGCGGACCCGGACGTGCTCGACACGTACCTGTCGGAGCTGAGCGAGCGTCTCGGGGAGCAGTGGCTCGTCGAAGAGGCGTACTACATCGCCGCGCGCGTGGCCGCCGTGGACTCCGACGTCGCGCATGAGGAGCGCGAGCTGCTCTCGGCGCTCGTGCGTCACTTCAATATCCCCAGCGACCGCTTGCGCACGATCACCGACCTGATCATGCGCGAGTTCTCCATCTGACCCGGTAGAACAGAGGACTTACACATGGGCGTCGTCATCGAGAACCTCCGTCGTTGGTTCAAGCAGAAACCCCCAATCGAGCTGACCCCCTCCCAACGCGAGGCGCTGATCGACGCGATCGTATTCGCCGTCATGGCCGACGGAGTCGAGGAGATCTCCGAATACCGAGAGCTCATCGAGGGCGGTAAGTCGTGGAAGGGAGGCATCAAGATCGGCCCGTACTTCCACGCGTCCAAGGAGCGCGCCGTCGAGGCCATGCTCGACGACGCGTCGAGGTCGTCGTACTGCGCCGACATCTCCGGCAGGCTCGAGTCGGGCGAGGCGCGTGAGCTCGCCTTCGAGATCGCCGCGAGCACGATCTGTTCGGATGGAGACATCGACCCTGCCGAGCTCGCGCTCATGAGCACGCTCGCGCACGCGTTCGGGGTCGCCGAGGAGCGCGCGACCGAGCTCACGGACAAGGCGCGATCGAAGCACGGCATCGACTGAACAGACGCCGCGCCACACCACACACGTCGACCCGTCACCACAGAGGATACAGACATGGGCACGCTCTCTGAGACGCTGAACCGCTGGTTCGGCCCCGCGACCCCGAACGAGCTCTCACAGACACAGCGCGCCGCGCTCATCGACGCGCTCGTCTTCGCCATGATGGCCGACGGCGAGGAGGCCGCCTCCGAGTACAAGGAGATCATGGAGAGCGGCGCCTCGTGGGATGGCGAGAACACGCTCGCTGCGTTCGTCTCCGAATCCAAGGGGCGCGCCGCCGACGCGATGAGCGCCAAGGAGAACGCCGAAGCCTACTGCGGCGACATCTCCAGGCGCCTCGAGGACGAGGAGGCCCGCGAGCGCACCTACGAGCTCGCCGCGCGCCTCGTCTGCTCGGACGGCGAGGTCGACCCGGCAGAGCGAGGCCTGATGAGCATGTTCATCCGCGCGTTCGGCATCGCCGAGGACCGCGCCGTGCAGCTCTCGGCCAAGGCCCACGAGAAGTACGACATCACCTGAGAGGACGGCGCGGTCGTCTCGGCCGGCCTGCCCTCTCATACCCTCCTGGTGGCGTCGTCGATGAGGTGCTCGAGGTGATCGAGGTAGCGGTCGATGTAGTTTCGCCCGCGCTCGTTCTCTTGCATCAGCCAGGGGTTCATCAGGGTGTGGCGGAGCATGTAGACGTGGTCGTCCTCGTAGGGCCCGCGCGGGCGGGGCGCGAGCGCGCCGGGGCGGATGCCGAGCTCGGCGAGCAGCTCCTGGGCGCGCACGGGCGCGAGGTTCTCGGCGAACAGAGACGTGTAGCTGGCGATGAAGTCGCGCCGCTGGAGCGACGCGTCGAGTTCGACGCTCATCTGTGAGAAGAGCGACCTGCCGAACGCGTTCATCTCGGCCAACGACGTGTTGCCGGCGGGGTTGACCACGAGGCACACGAGGTTGGTGTCGGGTGTGATCGGCATCGTCACCTTGACCCGGTCGGACATGCGCTCTCGCCACTCCCCGAGCGCGTCGTAGAAGTACTCGCAGCTGCGGATCGTGTGGCGGAGGATCGCGCCGAAGCCGCGCTCGTTGAGCGGCAGGACCTTGTGCGTGACGTACGCCGACGCGGTCGCCGCGCCCGACTTCGACCCCTCCAGGACATACTCGCCGAGGTGACGCATCCTGTCGGACGGGTCCTCCTCCTCGTCGCGGGCGTCGAAGACGTAGGCGGCCGAGTGCGAGACGAACTCGGCGAGCCCTCGGTTGCGCGCCACGTATGCGCCGGCGGCGTATGGGATGTAGCCGAGCTTGTGCGGGTCGATGGTGATGGAGTCGGCGCGCGCGAGCGCGGCGAACGCGTCGTAGACCTCCTGGCTGGGGAAGTAGTGGAAGCGCTTGCGCAGCGCGTCGCGCTCGATGAGGCCGCCGTCTTCGGCGCGGAAGATCGTGGCCAGGTAACCGCCCCAGGCGGCGTCGACGTGGATCGAGGCGTCGATGCCCAGCGCGCGGGCGTCGTCGCGGGCGTCGGTGATCGCGCCGAGCGGGTCGATCGTGCCGAACTCGGTGGTCCCGAGCACGCCGACGATGCAGAGCACCGGGACGCGGGCGTGGGCGGACTCCTCGAGGAGCTCGCGCAGGTGCGCCACGTCCATGCGCATGTCCCGGTCGGTGCGCACGGTGCCCATCATGTCGACGCCCCAGCCGAGCGTCTTGAGCGCCTTGGACCACGAGTAGTGGGCCGTGGCAGGCGCGAGGACGCGGGCGCCGGCGAGGTCGGGGTGGCGGGTGAAGAAGCCGAAGAGCCCGAGCGACTCGTGGCGCTCGGACTCGACGAGGGCGCCGAAGCCGGCGCGCGCCTCGGGGGCGAGCCGAGCGGCGGACGAGCGCATCGCGTCGGCGCGCAGCGTGATGATCTCGTCCACGCTCAGGTTCGCGAGCGCCCAGTCGTCAAGGCCCTCGATCGCCTCCCCGCGCGCGGAGATCGCGCCGAGGAGCGCGGGCGTCGAGCGCACGGCCGCGGCGAGCGCGACGCCGTAGAACTTCGCGGCGGTGAGGTTTCGCAGCCCCTGGTAGTTCGCGAGCGTGCCGCCCGAGGTCAGGTGCCCGTAGGCGCAGGGGGTGGCGGACGGGTCCGTCGCCCAGCCGACCATCCTGGCGAGCTGGAGCCCGACCTCGAGTTCCTTGTCCAGCGTCGCGGGGGCGGCCTCCTCGGCGACGTTGTTCGGGTTGTAGAGGGTCGTGATGATCCTGGCGATGACGCCGGGGAGCAGGAGGTCCGAGGCCATGTGCCCGACGTAGCGGGGGCTGAAGAAGGGGACCGAACGCTTCAGGTCGGCGCTCAGGCGCATGAGTTCGCGCTTGAGCGAGGACTTGAACTCGATGTAGTCGGGGCGCGAGGACGCCGAAGTCGGGATGGGCGGGGTGTCCTCGGCTGTCTCTTATAC
>CAJXPN010000448.1 GCA_913058025.1 uncultured Myxococcales bacterium
CAGATGTTGGCAGCAATTTCGAGGCTTTTCTCAGTGATTTCAGCCGCACTAAGATCGGTGTTTTCCATCAATGCCATGGCTGAAGCCTGTGCAAAGGGGCCGCCGGAGCCGATGGCGACGATTCCCTCCTCGGGCTCGACGACGTCACCGGCGCCGGTGAGGAGGAGCGTGACGTCGCGGTCGGCCACGACGAGCATCGCCTCGAGGCGATGCAGCGCGCGGTCGGTGCGCCACTGCTTGGCGACCTCCACGCACGAGCGCGTGAGGTGCCCGGCGTGCTCCTGGAGCTTCCCGTCGAGCAGGTCGTAGAGCGTGAGCGCGTCGGCGGTCGCGCCGGCGAACCCACAGAGGACCGTCCCGGAGCGCATCCGACGCACCTTGCGCGCCGTGGACTTCAGGATGATCGACTCCGACATGGTGACCTGTCCGTCACCGACCATGGCGACGCGGTCTCCGCGGCGCACGCAGAGCACGGTCGTGGAGCGGGCGGGCTTCACTCCGACCCCCCTGCGTCCGCGTCGACGTCGGGCTCTCCTGGAACGGCCATCGACTTCACGCGCGCCGCGCGGGAGGCCTCGCGCTCCTCACGCGAGGCGCGCTTGGCGTGCGGGTGGGCCTTGTCGTAGGCCTCCACGAGCCGCTGCATCGAGACGTGGGTGTAGCGCTCCGTCGTCGAGAGCGAGGCGTGGCCGAGCAGCTCCTGGATGCCGCGGAGGTCGGCGCCTGAGTCGAGCAGGTGCGTGGCGAAGGAGTGACGCAGGCCGTGCGGCGTGACGTCGGGGTCGAGCCCGGCGGCGATGAGGTGTTGCTTGAGCAGACGACGGACCGAGCGCGTGGTCAGGCGCCCTCCCCTGACGTTGAGGAAGATCGCGTCGTTGGGCTCCTTGAGCATGTCCGGGCGCTTCTCGTAGTACGCGAGCAGCGCCTCCTTGGCCTTGCGCGCCAGCGGGACCATCCGCTCCTTGTTCCCCTTGCCCCTGACCCTCACCCAGGACTCTCCGAGGTCGACACGATCGAGGTCGAGCCCGACGAGCTCCGAGACGCGCAGGCCACAGCCATAGGCGACCTCCCACATCGCGTGGTCGCGCCGACCGATTGGCGTGTCCTTGGAGTTCTTCTCGAGGAGCTGGAAGACGTCGTCCACTCCCATGAAGTTGGTGAGGGGGTGAGAGACCTTGGGGGAGACGAGCAGCTCGGCCGGGTTGACCTCGACGTGCTCGTGCCGCAGCAGGTAGCGGAAGAACGTACGCAGCGTCGAGATCTTGCGAGCGAGCGAGGACGCCTTGTTGTTCTGAGTCGTGGCCTGCTCGTGGAGCCACGACTGGATCTCCTCGTGGCCGATCTCGTCGACCTCGGGGTCCGCGCCCTTACGCCGACCGCGCAGCCACTCCCCGAGCTGGCGGAGGTCGCTGGCGTAGGCGCGCAGCGTGTGGGCGCTCGCGCCGCGCTCGGCGATGAGGTAGCGCGCGAAGAGGTCGGTGGCGTCCTTGTAGACCATCTGAAGGTGCCGTGGCTCGTTGGGTGAGGTTCAGGTCCGCTCGACGCGGTACACGCCCTTGATCTTCTCGATCAGGCGCATCGCGTGCTGGAGTTGATCGGTGTTCGAGACGAGGACCTCGAAGGTGTTCACCGCGCGCAGGTCCTCGGTCGTCAGGCAGTGCGCCTGGGTGATGTTGACGTCGGCGCGGGTGAACGCCGCCGAGATGTTGGCGAGGAGCCCCGGCTTGTCCGCCGAGTACACCCGGATGTTGACCGGGCGGCGGGTCTCCTGCTCACGCACCTCGCTTGCCCACGAGACCGGGATCTGGCGCTCGGGCTCCATCTGCGCGACGCGGGGGCAGCCGCGCGTGTGCGCCACGAGCCCCCTGCCGCGGGTGACGTAGCCGACGATCTCGTCGCCTGGCACGGGGTTGCAGCACTTGGCGTAGCTGACCATGATCCCGTCGATGCCGTCCAACACGATGCCTTCGTCGCGCTTCCGACCGGTGACGCGGTCCACGATCCGATTGACCGAGTCTCGAATGGGCGTGCGCGCGGCCGGGTCGGCCTTCTTGGTCTCGCCGCCGGTGATCCACTCGACGACGACGTCGGGCTGGGCCTTTCCATAGCCAACGTCGGCGAGCATCTCGCCGACGTTGGAGTACTTCGAGCCCTCGACCGCGCTGGCCAGGTGGCCACGCTTCTCGGCGGCGCGCACGTTGGTCCCGTACTTCTTGAGCTCCTTGTCGAGCAGCTCCCTGCCGAGCTGCTGGCTGCGCTCCCGCTGCTCTCTGCGGATGAGGTTGCGGATCTTCGAGCGCGCGCGGCCCGTCTTGACGTGCTTGAGCCAGTCCTTGTTCGGGCGCTGGTTCGGGTTCGTCAGGATCTCGATGATGTCGCCGTTCTGGAGCTCGTAGCGCAGAGGGACGATCTGGCCGTTGACCTTGGCGCCGGCGCATCGGTTCCCGACCTCGGTGTGGACGTGGTAGGCGAAGTCGATGGTCGTGGCGCCCGACGGCAGCCCCATGACGTCGCCGTTGGGCGTGAAGACGTAGACCTCATCGTGGAAGAGGTCGATCTTGGCGGCCTCCATGAAGTCCCGCGGATCCTCGTTGTCCTGGTGCTCCTCCATGAGGTGGTGGAGCCAGGCGAACTTGTGGTCGTCCTTGTTCGGGGTCGCCTTGCCCTCCTTGTAGAGCCAGTGCGCGGCGATGCCCTCCTCGGCGACCTTGTGCATGTCGTAGGTGCGGATCTGGATCTCGAGGCGCTCCTGGTACGGACCGATGACCGACGTGTGGAGCGACTGATAGCCGTTGGGCTTGGGGATCGCGATGTAGTCCTTGAAGCGCCCGGGGATCGGCTTCCAGAGGTTGTGCACGAGGCCGAGCGCCTCGTAGCACTGGGGGCGCTCCTGGAGCTGGGCGCGGAACGCGAGCAGGTCGAAGACCTGCTCGAACTCGATCTGCTGGGCGCGCATCTTTCGGTAGATGCTCCAGAAGTTCTTGGGCCGCCCGCTGACCTCGGCGCCGTGGATGCCGTTCTCCTCGAGCAGATCCGTGGTGATCTGGATGACCTCGCGGATGAAGCTCTCGCGCTCGCGCTTCTTGCTCGCGACCTTCTCCGCGATCTCGTAGTACGCGTCGGGGTACATGTAGCGGAACGAGAAGTCCTCGAGCTCGGTCTTGACCCAGGAGATGCCCAGGCGGTGCGCCAGCGGCGCGTAGATGTCCATCGTCTCGCGCGCGATGCGCTCCTGACCCGTCGCGCTCATGTGCTTGAGCGTGCGCATGTTGTGCAGGCGGTCGGAGAGCTTGACGAGGATGACGCGCAGGTCCCGGCTCATGGCGATGAGCATCTTGCGGAAGCTCGCGGCCTGGGCCTCCTCGCGCGTGTTGAAGTGGATCTTGTTGAGCTTGGTGAGCCCGTCGACCAGGAACGCGACGTCCTCGCCGAAGAGCTCCCGGACCTCCTCGACGGTCGCGTCGGTGTCCTCGACGGTGTCGTGCAGCAGCCCCGCGCACAGGCTCGCGACGTCCAGCCGCAGGTCGGCGATGATGTCCATGACCTCGAGCGGGTGGGTCATGTAGGGCTCACCGGACTTGCGCGTCTGCCCCTCGTGCTTGCGGGAGGCGTACTCGAAGGCGCGCGAGAGGAGGTCGATGTCGGGGCTGGGGTGGTAAACCTCGACCTTGCGCACGATCGTGCTCAGGCGATTCTGAAGTGGGTCCATATCGCTCTTGCTGCGCTCACTGTGAAGGTGTGGGGAGACGCCTGGGTCGTCCGCCCTGCCATCCTAGGAGCGCGCGCGCCGGGGCGCAAGATCAGCCGCCCAGGATCGCCTCGAGCGCGTGGCGTCGGGTGGACATGCGCAGGCGCGCGGCGTCGTAGATCGCGGTGAGCGAGGCGACGGCCCGTTCGAGGTCGTCGTTGACGATGAGGTGGTCGAAGAGCGCGTGCTGCTCGAGCTCGTGGCGCGCGGCGTCGAGGCGGCGGCGGACGACGTCGGCGGAGTCGGTGCCGCGGCCCAGGAGCCGAGACTCGAGCGCGGCCATGCTGGGGGGGGCGACGAGGACGGTCGCGCACGCCTTCGGGTAGACCTCGATGAGCTGCTGGGCGCCCTGATAGTCGATGTCGAAGAGCAGGTCGAGGTCGACGTGCCAGGCGCGCTCGACCTCGGCGCGCGGGGTCCCGTAGAGGTTCCCGTGGACCTCGGCCCACTCGGCGAAGGCGCCGTTGTCCCGGCGAGCCACGAACTCCTCACGCGAGAGGAACGAGTAGTCAACCCCGTCGCGCTCGCCCGAGCGGATGGGTCGCGTGGTGCACGAGACGCTCAACGAGAGCGACGGCCTCGCGTGACGCACGGCCGCGCCGAGCGTGGACTTCCCGACGCCAGAGGGGCCGCAGAGGATGAGGAGGGTGCCGTGCGACGCCGGCGAGGTCGTGTCGGTCATGGGAGGATCACGGGATGTGTGGGTTGGTGAGAGCGGCTCACTCGATGTTGGCGGCCTGCTCGCGCATCTGCTCGATGGTGGACTTCATCGATACGACGATCTCGGTGAGCTCGGAGAGGTTCGACTTCGAGGCCATCGTGTTGGTCTCCCGGATGAGCTCCTGGAGGTAGAAGTCGATCTTCTTGCCGTGGGGGTCTCCTCCGCCGGCCTCGGAGAGCAGGCCGCGCAGGCGCGCGACGTGCGCGTGCGCGCGCTGGAGCTCCTCGGCGATGTCGCAGCGATCCGCGAACAGGATGACCTCGTGGGTGACGCGGTCGGCGTCGAGCGTGACGCCCTCTCTCGCGGCGACTTCCTCGAGGCGTTGCCGCAGGCGGCCCTGCGTGGAGGCGACGAGCGCGGGGCGCTCGGTGGAGACGCGCTCGAGG
>CAJXPN010000449.1 GCA_913058025.1 uncultured Myxococcales bacterium
CCCGAGGTCGGGGGGCTCGGTCGCGCCTTCGGATCAACGTCGAGGTTCGCGTGGGCGCCCGAATCGGCGTCGAGGTTCGCGTGGTGCTCGAATAAGCGTCGAGGTTTCGCGTGGGTGCCCGAATCAGCGTCGAGGTTCGCTGGGGGGAGCCGGAATCGGCGTCGAGGTTTCGCGTGGGTGCCCGAATCAGCGTCGAGGTTCGCGTGGGAGCCCCTCGTGAACCACCCAGCCTGTTCGAGAGCTCGGCCGAGCCCCCCGATTCGGGGGGCAGCAGATTGGCCGCGAGGCCAACCTGCGGGGGGAATCCCCCGCACCAGGTCGTGCACCACCCCACGTCAGTAAGCGCGTCAATACACCCCGCGCGAGCGCTCCTGACCGGGCATGATCTCGAGGCAGGTCGTCCAGTAGCCCGTCAAGATCGTCTCGACGAACTCCTCGGGCAGGCCCTCGTCGCGCATCTCCTGGGCGAGCCGCTCGTGGTCGTAGGCGACCGGGAGGAGCTCGACCTCGAGGCCTGACGCGAACACGCGCACGAGCGCGTAGTCGACCGTGGTGAGGCCGTTGTTGGCGGGGCGGCCGATCGCGCCGACGTTGACGACGAGGCGGTCGCCGTCGAGCGCGCGGACCCAGGGGACGCCGGTGTGTGTGACGAAGAGGACGTCGGCGTCGTGGGCGTCGAGCGCCCAGCCGAGGAACCCGTCGGGGCACATCGACTCCCACATGAACTCGTTGACCTTGCGCGGCGAGCCGTGGGCACACAGCACGCGCCGGCCGCCCCACCCGCGCCGGAACTCGGTCGGCAGGTCGCGCAGCCAGTCCTTGTTGGACTCGCTGGTGTGCGCGGCGGTGTAGTCGTAGCTGATCTGGGCGAAGTGGTTGTCGCGCGGGTCGGTGTAGCCGCACGCGCAGTCCTCGAGGCGGTTGCCGATCGAGTGGTCGTAGTTGCCCTGCATCACGAACAGGTCCGGCGCGCCCCGCAGGTGCGGGAACACCTCGTCGGGGCTCGGCCCGAAGCCGCCCATGTCACCCAGGCAGTAGAGCTCGGTGGCGCCGCGGGCGCGGGCGTCTGCGAGCGTGGCCTCGAGCGAGATGTGGTTGTTGTAGACGCCACCGAAGACCGCGTAGGTCGCCAGAACGTCGCCAGATTCCCCAACCAGAACAGACATATACGCACCCTCGATCAGGTCTTACAGGAGATCCCGTCCACGTGGCACGTGTAGCACGCGGAGCGGTCGAGCTTGATGGCATGGGCGCCGTCGTCGAGCGTGTCGCCCATGCGCGCGCCCGGGTCCTCGATGAGGATCGGGCAGGGGAAGACGCCCTGGTCGGTGACCATGCGGCAGGAGTCGCACTGGAGGTGGTCGGTGTCCGGGTCCGGGATGTCCTCGACGTAGAGGCGCTCGGAGGGACGGTAGGCGCCGTCGCCGCCGTGGCGGCGCTCCTCGCGGCCGATGCGGATCGGCGCGAGGAACTTCAGGCGAGGCTGGGTGATGCCGCGCTCGCGGAGCAACTCGATGAAGCGGGAGCGGCCGTCTTCGGCGGCGAGCTCGGCGTGGCAGGTGGTCACGGTGATGACGGGGTTGAGCCCGTGGGCGACGAGCCTGTCGACGCCCGCCAGGATCCGCTCGAACGTGTGCCGGCCGCGGATCGCGTCGTTCTCCTCGGCGGTCGTCCCGTCGAGCGAGACGCGCATGTCGAAGTTGTAACGCGAGCGGCGGAAGACCTCGGCGAGCCACCTGGCGAGGCCGTCGGTGATGAGGATGCCGTTGGTGAGGATCGACAGAGGCGCGACCTCGAGCGTGGCCTCGATGAGCTCCCGGATCTCGGGGTTCATGAAGGGCTCGCCGCCGGTGAAGTACACCTCCTTGACGCCCCGCTTCGCCGCCCAGTCCAGGTGCGGGCGGACCAGCTCGAGCGACATGTGCCCGTGGCTGTCGTTCTTCGGGCCGCAGGAGATGAAGCAATGCAGGCACGCGAGGTTGCACAGCGTGCCGGAGACCTGGAGCCAGAGCGTGTCCAGCCTCTTGAAGTTGAGCTCGGGGTAGGGCGCGACCTCGACGCCTCGCTCCTGCTCCAGTACCGCGTCGATCATCGTTCTTTCACGTCATCGTAAGTAAATGGGCGCCTCGCGTGCGCGAGCATACGCGTCACGTACACTCAATGCGACGAGGCATCGCGACGATTCTTGTCGCGCCTCCCACGAACGCGCGCCGCGGTCAAAAACTTTCCCCGCGGGCGGCTGCCTGTATACTCCAATGTGCGCATGGCAGCGCGTGTGTCCTACATACGCGTACGGTTCGGGCCCAGGGACGGGTTCGGGATTCGAGGACGCAGCGCACGAGATCCACGAGGGAGCCGCGAATGAGCGCATCGAGACACATCCTCTCCGCCACGCTCCTCGTCGCGCTCACCGCGTCAGCGGCCTTCGCGCAGGACACGTCCGACGACGTCGTGCCGCGCACGGTCGCCGAGGACGTCGAGCCGTCCGAGGCGCAGGCGGAGGCCACGACGGAGGACTCCGACGAGGCAGAAGTCGCCTCCGACGAGGACGCCCTGGAGGCTGGAGAGGAGGACCCGACCGGCGCGCTGCCCACGCCCGACTCGGTGCTCGACCGGCTCGCGCCTGGGCGACGCGACGTCGCCCAGACCGAGTCCGCGCTCGAAGACTCCGCGCCCGAGCCTGCCGCGCCCACCACGGCGAAGGCAACGCCCGCGGCCGCGCAGCCCATGGCGTCGACCACGCCGCCTCAGCTCACCGCGAGCCTCATCACGCAGCTCCTGAACGAGGTCCGCGAGGTAGACCTGCGGCCCTCGCTCGACCTCTCCCCGATCAGCCGCGACGCGCGCTGGACCGAGGTCTGGTCGAAGGTCTCGCAGGAGGAGTGCGAGGACGCGCATAAGCTCGCGCTCGAGGTCGTGGGGGACAGGTCGAGCGAGCCGAACGTGGCGCTCGCGCTCGCCAAGATCCAGCTCTGCGGCTCGAAGACCTCTCGCCGCGAGGGCCTCAAGGCGCTGGGCGCGCTCGCGCGCCGCGACGACGAGGTCGGCTACATGGCCGGGCGCCTGCTCGGGCACGACGTGGAGTCGATCGAGGCGCCGTCGGGTGAGGACGACTCGCTGAGCCTGAAGCGCCGCCTCTCGGACGCGAAGGCGCTGGCGGAGGGTGACCTGACCGGGGCGCTCGAGGCGCTCTCCGGCCTGCGAGACGAGGCCCACTCGGGCTGGTCCTGGTACACGATCCGAAAGGCCGAGGCCGCGCTGCTCGAGGGCGCCGGGCGCGTCGACGACGCCGCCCAGGTCTGGCGCTCGATCTACCTGCGCGCGCGCGACTGGCGCCACGGCGCCAAGATCGAGAACGAGGTCGAGGCGTTCGAGGGCCGCCAGGAGCGCTCCGTGCTCGGCGTCGCCGACCGCGTCGACCGCATGCGCGAGCTGATCTTCCGGGGCCGCTACAAGCAGGCCCGCGCCGCGGCCAAGGAGAACCTCAAGGTCCTCAAGATCAAGGGGAAACGCCTCAAGGGCTGGGAGCTCTACCGCAAGGGCGTCGAGGACGAGCAGAAGCGCGAGCGCGAGCGCGCCGTCGAGCGCTTCGCCAAGGCGGAGGAGCTCGTCGAGGACCCGTCCGTGCGCGCCCGCGTCTACTTCGACTGGGCGCGCGCGCTGCGGCGCATCCACCGTGACGACGAGGCCGTCGCGCTCTACGACCGCCTGTGCGAGGAGTACCCCGCCGACGAGCTGTGCGCCGAGGCGCGCTACCAGGCAGGCCGGCTGCTCCAGTACGACAACGAGCACGCCGAGGCGCTCCAGCGCTTCTACTGGCTCGTGGGCCTCCACCCCGAGTCGGAGCACATCGCCGACGGGCTCTGGCGCGCCGCGTTCAGCTCGTACCTCACCGGCGACTTCGCCGGCGCCGAGCCGATGCTCCGCCGCATCATCGACTTCCACCACGACGACACCGACGCCTCCGAGCTCGCGATCGGCCTCAAGGCCCGATACTGGCTCGGCGTCATGGCGCTCAAGCAGGGCGACACCGCGCGCGCGGTCGCGCTCCTCCAGGACGCCATCGACCACGGCCCGCTGACCTGGTACGGCCGGCTCGCGGCCGCACGCATGGAGTCCGTCGGCGCGACGCCCCAGATCGCGCTCCCGCTCAGCCGCCTGACCTCTCAGGATCTGGCGAGCCTGGAGCTGCTGCGCGTCCCGCGCGACCCCAGGCTCGAGCCCGCCGCGGGCTTCGCGCGCCTGGGCATGTGGGAGGACGCGCGCGACGAGGTCCGCCGCCAGCTCAAGCGCTACCCCCAGCCCGAGGGCGCCGAGCGCATGCTCGCCGCGCTCTACCTGGCCGACGGGCGCCCCGACAGGGCGCACTGGATCATGAAGAAGCACATCGCACCAAGCGGCCCGACCTACGCCACGCTGCGCGACTGGGGCACCGCGTTCCCGCTGAACTACATGGAGCTGTCGCACCGTTGGGGTGAGAACGCCGACGTGTCACCGTTCCTCGTGCAGGCGATCATCCGGCAGGAGTCGGGCTTCCGCACCGAGGCGAAGAGCCCCGTGGGCGCGCTCGGGCTCATGCAGCTCATGCCGCGCACCGCCGGCTACGTCGCCAAGATCTTCCTGGGCGAGAAGACCAAGTACAAGAGCAAGCAGGTCTTCGAGCCCGACCGGAACATCAAGCTCGGCGCGATGTACATCCGCATGCACACCGCCTACGCCGGCGACCGCGTCCCGCTCGCCCTGGCCGGCTACAACGCCGGCCCCGCCAACCTCAAGCGCTGGTACAAGGAGTACGGCGACCGCGAGCTCGACGCCTGGGTCGAGTCTGTCTCTTATACACATCTGA
>CAJXPN010000450.1 GCA_913058025.1 uncultured Myxococcales bacterium
GATTTCTGCCTGTCTCGTGGGCTCGGAGATGTGTATAAGAGACAGGTGTGAGCGTGTCACGGGTCCGCTCGATCCGGGGGGAATGTGAATCCAGGAGGGCGTTCGATGCTTCTTACACAAGGAGCGGCGCGGCGGTGAAAAGTTCCGAGAAAATTCTACCACGCCGCCCCGCGCAGCCGTAGAACACGACCGTGGAGGATGCGAATGCCCTCCAACACCGCATTCGATGCGGTTCTCAGGGCATTTCGTCGAGGTCGTTGACGCGGGCTCTCGATCTTTCCTATCATGCGCCGTCTTGGCGACATGTGTGCGACATGTGGATGAAACACCTACCAAACGTTCTCAATTGATAAGGGGCAGCATGTACGGTTTTAAGACAGGGATGATGAGGAGGGCGCTGATCGCCGCTTCGATCATGTCGCTCGTGGGTCTGGCGGCCTGCTCGGACGATCCCAACGAAGACAACAACGGCGGCGGCGGCGGCGGCATCATCGGTGGTGCCGCGGGGCGCATCGAGGCGCTCCCGGCGACGATCAACTTCGACGCGACCCCGATCAACGGTGTCAGCACGAAGACGGTCATCCTGGAGAACACGGGAGAGGGCGTGCTGCGCCTGAGCTCGATCAAGCTCGAGGAGAACGACGAGGACGACCGCAACGAGTTCGAGCCCAGCGGCGCGTGGCCGTCGGACGCGAGGCTCGACCCGGGCGAGTCGATCGCCCTGGAGGTGAAGTGGTCGCCCAAGAACACCACGCGTGACACGGGCACGATCCGTATCGCGACCAACGACAGCCTCGCGCGCAACTTCGAGGTGCCGATCACGACGCCTGCGCTCGAGCCCGACATCAGCTCGCCGCGCCTGGTGCAGTTCCCGCGCGTGCCCACCGGTGAGACGCAGCGCCTGCTGACCTCGATCACCAACTCGGGTCAGGCGCCGCTCCAGCTCAAGCGCATCATCCTGAGCCCGGTCGACGCGACCGAGTTCAGCGTGACGTTCCCGGTCGCCGGTCAGGAGTCCGACCCGACCGCGGACACGACGAGCTGGGCCGACGTGATCGCGCCGGGCGACAAGATCGACGTGCGCGTGGGCTTCACGCCGACGTCGACGAACCCGGCCAGCGCCGAGATCATCATCGACTCGAACGACCCCGACTCTCCGCAGTACCGTGTGAACCTGTCGGGCAACGCGGGCGTCCCGATCATCGAGCTCGGTGGCGTGGACGTCCCCGACCCCCCCACCGCCGACGAGTCGCACGTCCTCAACTTCGGCCCGTCCTCGATCGGCCGCCAGAACACGCGCACGGTGCGTATCCGCAACGCGGGCACCGAGCGCCTCGACGTCGACGACATCTCGGTCGTCGACGACGGCGGCGGCGTGTTCGAGCTCGTGCAGACCTCGCTCCCCGGCGGCTTGCCTGAGGAGTCGCTCGAGCTCGAGCCCGACGAGGAGGCGATCTTCGCCGTCGCCTACACCCCCTCCGCCGAGATCACGAACCAGGGCCGCCTGGTCCTGAACTCGAACGACCCCGTCAGCAACCAGCTCAGGGTCGACATCATCGGCGTCGGCTCGACCAACGCTTGCCCGATCGCCGTGGGCGAGGCAAGCATCGTGGACGGCTCGGCGAACGCGACGACTCAGATCTCGACGATCCCGCTCAAGACGATCCAGTTCGACGGCAGCCGCTCGACCGACCCGGGTGGGTCGGTCCAACGTTACGAGTGGGAGATCGTGCAGAAGCCGATCAACTCCAACGCTCGCCTCACGCCGAACAACGAGGACGTCAAGCCGAGGATGTTCCTCGACCTCGCCGGCGACTACGTCGTCGAGCTCACGGTCTTCGACGACCTCAACGTCCCGAGCTGTGACACCGCGCAGATCTTCATCCGGGCGCAGCCGGACGAGGACATCCACGTCCAGCTCGTCTGGGAGACCCCGGCCGACCGCGACCAGTCCGACATCATCGGCACCGACATCGACCTCCACTACCTCCACCCGCTGGGGTCCTGGGACAAGCTCCCATACGACATCTACTGGAACAACAAGGAGGCCGACTGGGCTGTCCCCGGCCGCGCCGACGACAACCCCTCGCTCGACATCGACGACACCGACGGCGCCGGCCCCGAGAACGTCAACCACGACAACCCCGAGTCGGGCAACAACTACGCCGTCGGCGTGTACTACTACTCCGACAACGGCTTCGGTGCCTCCTACGCGACCGTGCGTATCTACATCGAGGGCTTGCTCAAGTACGAGAAGCGAGACAAGTACCTCGAGCGTGAGAACGTCTTCTGGAGCGTCGCCGCCGTCGTGTGGCCCCTCCAGGCCGTCATCGAGGTGGACAGCCTCCGCCAGGGCTTCCCCACCCGCTGAGACCAGGCTGCGCGCCGCGTGAAGGCGCCGGACATGAACGCAAAGACGAGCCCCTCACCATGCCCCGGTGAGGGGCTCGTCGTCTCTGTGGCGTCTCCCCTCGTGTGTGGTAGCGTCAGCGCATCCTGAGCGATCCGAACACCCAAGGAGGCGACGCAATGGACGAGGTGATGATTCGATTGAGGATGGGGATGGAGCAGGCGCATTACGCCGGAGAGCTCGTCGACGGCGCGCACATGCTCAAGCTCTTTGGTGACGTGGCCACCGAGCTCCTGATCCGCCACGACGGGGACGAGGGCCTGTTCCGAGCGTACGACTCTGTCGAGTTCCTGGCGCCCGTGCGTGCGGGGGACTACATCGAGGCGGTCGGGCGCATCGTCAAGCTCGGCCGATCCAGCCGGCGCATGGAGTTCGAGGCCCGGCGCGTGATCGAGCTCGTTCGCGATCCAGGCGGCGCCGACTCGGCCGCGCACGTGCTCGACGAGCCCGTGGTCGTGTGCCGCGCCAGCGGGACCTGCGTGGTCCCCGTGGAGCTCCAGCGTCTCGGAGGCGGCGATGACGCGTGAACCCCTCCTGATCACCGCCGCGGTCGTGGGCGCCGAGGTCATGCGCGAGCAGACCCCGTACGTCCCCTACACGCCCGAGGAGATCGCCGACGAGTGCGCCAGGTGCCGCGCCGCTGGCGCGGCGATGGTGCACGTGCACGGTCGCCTCGAGGACGGCACTCCGACCCAGGACCGCGAGACCTTCGGGGCGATCCTACGGGGCGTGCGCGAGCGGTGCGACGCGCTCGTTCAGTTCTCCACCGGCGGCGCCGTCTGGATGAGCGTGGCCGAGCGGATCGACGCGGTCTCGCTGCGCCCCGACATGGCGACCTTGACCACGGGCACAGTCAACTTCGGCGACGACGTCTTCATGAACTCGCTCCCGATGATCCGCGAGATCGCGCATGCGCTCGGCCGCGTGGGCGTGCGCCCCGAGATAGAGGTCTTCGACACGGGGATGGTCGACACGGCGCTCAAGCTCCTCAAGGAGGGCCTCCTCGATGGCCCGCTCCACTTCGACTTCGTGCTCGGTGTCCCCGGGGCGATGGGCGCCCGCAGGGAGAACCTGGAGTTCCTCGTGGGCATGATCCCCGAGGGCAGCACGTGGTCGGTCGCCGGGGTGGGGCGCCACGAGCTCCCGCTCGCGCGCGTGGCGATCGAGCTCGGCGGGCACGTGCGCGTGGGCCTGGAGGACAACATCTACCTGTCGAAGGGCGTGCTCGCGAAGGGAAGCCATGAACTCGTCGAGGCCGTTGCGGGCTACGCCGCGGAGCTCGGCAGGCCCCTGGCGACGCCCGCTCAGGCCGCCGAGATGCTCCGGGTACCCGCCGAACCGTGGTTGGTCTAACTCGTTGTATTCGTTGGTGGTATTTTTGTTCAGTGTCGGCGGGTCCTCGCGCGTGTACTCGAAGGGACCCGCCCGATCACCGGCGAAACGTCAGAGACCCGCTAATTTGCTTGGCGAGCGCGTGTTTCGTTTTTGGGATTTTTCGATCCCGAGCGCTTGACACTGTTTGGGGCCGTCCCTACAGTCCTCCTTGATTTATGCGGGTCTCGTGAGGTTCGTGAATGGGTGTTCGGTCGTGAGGCCAAAGACCCCACTCATACACCAAACGCGAGGGCCGCGTGTGAGACATCGGTCGCCATATGTAGGCGACCGAAATCCGTACACCAACCCGACGAAGAGGGAACGAACATGACGAAGAGCGAGCTGATCAGCGCGGTCCACAACGCCGCCACCGAGCAGGACATCGAGATCACGAAGAAGGCGACGGGCGAGCTCATCGACATCGTCTTCGACCAGGTCGCCGAGGCGGTCAAGTCCGAGAAGCGCTTCTCCTACCCCGGCTTCGGCACCTTCACGGTCAAGCACCGTAAGGCGCGTGAGGGCCGCAACCCCCGTACGAAGGCGCCGATCACGATCCCGGCTTCGAACACGGTCAACTTCAAGCCCTCCCCCACGCTCAAGGACCGCATCAACTGAGTTGATGTGGCGTCCTCGAGACGTTGAGAGAGCTCGGAGAGGGCGGACTCAATAGAGTCCGCCCTCTCTCGTTCTTGAGCGGTCCATGGGGCCGCGCGCTCACCCCCGCTTGAGCTTGAGCTTCCGGGCGATCTTGTCGAGCGCGAACATCAGCTCGGGCGGCCTCATCACGGCGACCATCGGAGCGGCCACGACGACCCACGCCGCCGCGCCGGCGGCCAGGCACCCGAGCGCGCCCATGTTCGTGCCGAGCCCGAGCGCCTCCTCTGTCGCTCTGGCCGCCCACCACGCCGCGCCGCCGGCGACGCCGCCGAAGAGCAGCGCGCGACCGAACGCGCGCACCACCCCACCCATGGGCAGCTCGCCCGATCGCCTGCGGTACACGATCTGTCTCTTATACACATCTGACGCTGCCGACGATCTACTCTGTGTAGA
>CAJXPN010000451.1 GCA_913058025.1 uncultured Myxococcales bacterium
GGGCCGCAGATCGACAACCTGCGCGCGATGCTCCAGCGCCAGCGGGAGGCGACGAGCAGAAACACGTCGCCCGAAATCCAGACGATGAGCGAGACCGAAGCCTCGATGCTCAAGATGTCGCCCTTCGACTCGGCGGTGACGCAGGTCCCACCGGGCGCGAACGACGCGACCGCGCACGTCTCGCTCCCAGACGGGTTCCTCGACAAGCACAAGCAGCTTCAGGCACAGGACGACGACTCGACGCGCGCGATCCCCTCGGGCTCGTTCCGC
Source organism: uncultured Myxococcales bacterium (assembly GCA_913058025.1). GTDB lineage: Bacteria > Myxococcota_A > Bradymonadia > Bradymonadales > Bradymonadaceae > CAJXPN01. The sequence continues at coordinate 271 of CAJXPN010000451.1, forward strand.
TCGCTGCCCCCTCGCCCATCGGCCGCGCAGACCCAGGCAACCGGCAGGCTCAGCCCGGACGCCGCGTCGGCCGCGCTCCTGGGGATGTCGGGCGCGACCATGAACAACGATCCGACCGAGGCGTTCAGCGCGCATCGGTTCAGGAGCAAGTCATCCTCCGAGAATGACTCCACCCGCGCCCTCCCCCCTGGCGCAGTGCTCAACGCGCTCAGTGAAATCAGCGTGAGCCTGGGCGACGAACACACCGCCGCGGGCTCGCTCTCGGGCGACTTAGACGACCTCGGCGACGCCTCCCTCGGTGAGGAGAACACCCACGCTGACGCGGGCTCCGGGTCCTTCGGGTTCGGCGTCGTGAAGACCAAGAGCTCCGGGAGGGTCGCCCCGCTGGATGACGGGTTCCCCGACGACGTCGCCGTCGACGAGGAGTTCGACGAGGACGACATCTTCGGAGAGGCGCCGCGCCACCGCTCCAGGTTCGACATCCCCGACCCTTACGCGAACTCGCCCGCGGCCGAGCCCATCTCATCGAGCCTGCCTCCTCGTTCGGGCCGCATGACCGGCCTGTCCAACACGGGGCCGCTCTCGAGCCGCACAAACACCGGCCCTCACCCCGTCCCCCGCAAGTCGGTGCGCCCCATCGACTCCATCGAGCCGCCCTCGTTCGTCGAGGAGGTCGCCCGCGTCGACCTCGATGACATCTCGTCCGAGCTCTCGAACCCGCTCTCGGACCCGCTGCGCTCGAGCGGCTCGTACTCCTCGATCGGAGAGCGCGCGCCATGGCGAGAGCAGGTCGCGGCGAGGCCAAGCCAGGACGCGGACGTCGTCCAGTCCCAGCTCCTCTCCTCGCCCTGGTCGGAGCCCGAGCCCGAGTTCAAGACCGAGGTCCCCGTCTTCGTCCCGTCCAGCCAGACGCCTCCGCAGGGCACTCGGCCCGCCGCCTCCATCGAGCACCAGGAGGCCCCGCAGCCCTCCTCGGAGGCGCCCTCCGAGCCCCCCAGGCGCACGAACCGCACCCTCAAGATCCTCGTCGCGCTGATCATCGCGCTGACGGTCCTGCTCCTGGGCGGATACGGCGCGATGCTCGCGTCGGACCGCAACCTCGACGCCGAGCTCAGGTCGAGCCTCGAGTCCTCGTCCAAGGCGGCGGCCGCTGACACCAGCGCCGGCTACGCCTCGGCCATCGAGATCCTCAAGGCCGCCATCGCCCTCCCCAGCGCCGTGGGCGCGCCCGACGACCCGCTCGTCCCGCGCGACCTCCCGACCTTCCCTGGCACGACCTCACAGGATACGCGCTCGGAGGTCCTCGCGCGCGCCGCGGTGCTCGCATCGATCGGCGAGTTCCGCTACGCCGGCGCCGGGGGCCTCGACGCGACCAAGCTCACCGACGCGGCCCAGACCCGCCTCGGCAAGGAGCACCCGTCCATCCTCACCGCGCGCGCCTACCAGGCCCTCGCCGCGACACCGTTCGAGGCGCTCAAGCTCGCTGAGAGCGGCAGGATGGTCCACCCCGGCGACGACCTCCTCGTCGAGGCTCAGCTCATCGCGCTCGGTCGGCTCGATCGCCTCGAGCAGGTCCAGAAGCTCTCTCGCGAGCTGCGCAAGCGCGGTGTGTCTTCGGTACGTCAGCGCCAGATCATCGGTGGGATCCTCGCCACGCTCGCGCGACCCGAGGCCGAGACACACCTGCGAAAGCTCCTCGCCGACGCCCCAGGCCACGCCCCCACGCTCTACGCGCTCGCCTCGATGCTCATCGCCCGCGGCGCAAAGGGCGCGCAGCAGGCGCTCATCCTCCTCTCCGACCGACCAAACGACATCGGCCCCGCATGGAGCGCTCGCCTCGACGCGCTCGCCGCGCGCGCCAAGACTGACCGGGGCGCGATGCTCGTCGCGCTCTCCAGGGGCGCCGCGCTCCCCGGACACCCCGACATCGAGATCGAGCTCGCCGAGGCGCTCATACGCGCTGGCGACCTCGACTCGGCCCGAGAGACCGCGAAGTCCGGCGACATCGCAGGGACCTCCCCCGCGTCGCTCATCCTCGCTCACCTCGCGGTGCTCACGGGAGACACCGCCACGCTCGTGGAGACGCTCGCCACCGTCCCCAACGCGTACCCTCGCAGGCAGTGGCTCCTGGGGCGCGGGCTCCTCGAAGCCGGCGACATCTCCGGCGCCATCAAGGCCTTCGAGGACGCGCAGGGCATCGACGACTACGACGGGCGATCCTCCGCGCTGCTCACGCTCGCGCGCGTCCACGCTGCGCCCCATCAACGCGACGCGTTCCTCATGACCTTCGACAAGATCGCCGCGCGCTCGGGCTCCACGCCCATGCTGCTCGAGACCTCCGCCAAGGCGAGGGTCCACCTCGCCGGGCTCGCGTCCAAACGCTCCGAGCGCGAGGAGCTCCTCGCGCGCGCCGAAAAGAACCTCCGCGTGCTCATCGCGGAGAACACCACCCCGGACATCCAGTTCACGCTCTGTGAGGCGATGCTCCTGGGCGCCAAGCTCGAGACCGCCGCCGAGCAGTGCAAGGCCGGCTACACCGTCAACCCCGAGAGCCCCTACGGCGCCCTGCTCAACGCGCGCCTCTGGCTCCATGAAGGCAAGACCGCGGACGCCGTCCTCACGCTCACGAAGCTGACCCAGCGACGCCCCGGCGACTTCCTCGCGAGCTCCTGGCTCGTGCGCGCGCTCATCATCGACGCGTCCTTCGTCGACGCCCAAAAGGAGCTCGACCGTTGGCTCGCCAAGCCCGAGTCCAGCTCCGCCACGGGTCAGATCCTCGGCGGCCTCATCGCGCTCAACCGCGGCCAGAGCTCCGCCGCGGCGACCTTCTTCAAGCGCGGTATCGAGGCAGACCCCAAGAACGACGAGGCGCGCGTCCTCCACGCCTACGCCTCCATCCGCACTGGCTTGCCCAAGGACGAGATCCCCGCCGTCGAGCGCGCCCTCCTCAAGCGCCTCACCCACCCGGACTGGGGTGGATACGCCTGGCTCGCGCTCGGGGAGCTTCGGCGCCGCCAGGGCAAGTTCTCCGACGCCGAGGAGAACCTCGGCCAGGCCCTCAAGCGCATCCAGAGCGGCACGACCCCGTCGTGGATGAACACCGAGGTCCACCTCCAGCGCGCGCTCGCCTGGCAAGACCACAAGGGCTGGAACCACTCCGAGGTCGCCAAGCACATCCAGCGCGCTCGCGAGGTCAGCGACCCCGACTACCCCGCCCTCCTCTACATCGAGGGCCTCTACCTGCTCGAGCGGCGCAAGCCCGACGTCGCGGCCTCCATCGACCGCTTCACCCGAGCGCTCGTCGCCGACCCGAACAACTGCCCCACGCTCAAGGCGCTCGTCGCCGCGCACAAGAAGGCCAAAGACAACGCCTCCGAGGTCCTCGTACGCGCAGAGATCATCAAGCACTGCGAGTGAACGCCGCCCCTCGGGCACTCGCTGTCCTCCGCCTCATGGCGACGCTCCCCCATCGAATGATTCGAACGTGATCGGGTTCAGTCGACGCCGTGCTCGGCGTACCTCGTGATCCCGGTGAGGAAGAGGTCCGGCCGCTGATGCCTCGTGCGCAGCAGCCTCCGTATCTCTCCGGCCACGCCAGCGTTGCTGCGCGTGACGCCTCTGAACGCTCGCGCCGGGAGGCACAGGAGCGTCACGTCAGTCACCGCGACCACGCGCGCGCCACATGGCTCGTCCGACAGGCTCGCGACGAACCCGAAGAACTCGCCCTCCCTCACCCCGCGCACCTCGCTGCCTTCGGCGGGCTCGATCTGGAGTTGCCCGAAGAGGACCAGGCACACACACGGGCACGCCTGGTTCGCCTCGACCAGCACGTCGCCCTGGACCATCTCCTGGAGGGCGAAGAGGTCGATGAGTTCGTCGCGCGTCTCGCGCGTGAGCTTGCCGAAGATCGTGTCGGACACCATCAGGTTGTTGAGCATCCGCACGTGGTAGTAGTCCCACAACGTGTCCCAGACCTCGGGATCGTGCGCGGCGACCTCGTGGAGGTCCTCCTCGGAGACGCCCAGCGCGACCACGTCGGTCATCGCGCGCACGCTCGCGTGGTTCGTACGGCCCGTGAGCAGCGCGAACTCCCCGAAGAACTCTCCCTCGACGAACGAGCCAAGCTCGACCTCGACCCCGGCCACGTCCTTGTACGCGCGCGCTTGCCCGCTCACGATGATGAACAGGCGGCGCTCCTCCTTGCCGCGATCGATGATCGGCTCGCCCGCGGTGACCTCGTGCAGCGTGACGCGCTCGAGCAGCTCCACGAACGCGCGCTGGTTGAGTGACGAGAAGAGCGCGATGTCGGGGAGGTCGGGGACGTCTGGCTCGAGCTCGAGCCCCGAGGCGACCACGGTGTCCTTGGTGATCTCGTCGCTGAAGCGGCGGTCGACGCTGCGGTCGTGGGCGGGCCACCTCGCAGTCCCTCCGGCGACCTGCTCGCCGAGCGCGATAGTGCGGTGGTGCGCGGCCTCCTCGGCCGACATCGACACCGTGCTGCGGAGGTCCTCCATGTCTGTCTCTTATACACATCTCCGAGCCCACGAGACAGGCAGAAATCTC
>CAJXPN010000452.1 GCA_913058025.1 uncultured Myxococcales bacterium
GATCTACACAGAGTAGATCGTCGGCAGCGTCAGATGTGTATAAGAGACAGCGCCCCGTGCGCCTGGAGATGAAGGCGAGAGGTGAGGCCGAGCTCCTCGACGCCATCCGCCAGGACCTCGCCACGGTCCAGGGCGCCACGGTCGTCATCGGCCAGCCGATCTCACACCGGATCGACCACATGATCTCGGGCACGAGGGCCAACATCGCCGTCAAGGTCTTCGGCCCCGACCTCGGCGAGCTTCGTCGGCTCGGGGAGCAGGTCGAGGCGCAGATGCGAGGAGTCACCGGGGTCGTCGACCTGGCGGTGGAGGAGCAGGCGAACCTCCCCATCGCCACGGTCCGCTTCGACCGCGGCGCGCTGGCGCGCCACGGGCTCCAGGTCCGCGACGTCGCGGAGACGATCGAGACGGCGTTCTACGGCCGGCGCGTCTCGCGCGTGCTCATGGGGCAGCGCGCCTTCGACCTCGTCGTGCGCTACCCGGATCAGGCGCGCGAAGACCTCGACACGATCCGCCAGACCATGATCCCCACCCCCGGCGGCGCGTGGGTCCCGCTCGAGGCGCTCGCTGACATCCGACGCGGCCGCGGCCCCAACCAGATCAGCCGCGAGAACGGGCAGCGCAAGATCGTCGTGATGTGCAACGTGGGCGACGGCGAGGACCTCGGCTCGGTCGTGGCCGAGATCCAGGAGCGGGTGCGGGGGCAGGTGGACATGCCTGCGGGCTACTACGTCGAGTACGGCGGTCAGTTCGAGGCGGCCGAGGAGGCCGCGCGGACGCTGCTGATACTCGGCGCGCTCGTGGTCATGGGGATCTTCCTGTTGCTCTACATGGCGCTCTCGTCGGTGAGGGACGCGTCGCTCGTCATGCTCAACCTTCCGCTCGCGCTCATCGGCGGTGTGGTGGGGGTGTTCGCCTCGGGGGGCGTGATCTCGATCGCGTCGATCATCGGCTTCATCACGCTCTTCGGCATCGCCACGCGCAACGGCATCATGATGGTGACCCACATCCGCCACCTGCATGACGAGGAGGGCGTGACCGACCCGCGCGAGGCGGTCACGCGAGGCGCCTCGGAGCGGCTCGCGCCCATCCTGATGACGGCGCTGGCGTCGGGCCTGGGGTTGTTGCCGCTGGCGCTCGCGAGCGGCGAGCCGGGCAGTGAGATCCAGGCCCCGATGGCCACGGTGATCCTCTTCGGGCTCGCGTCCTCGACCGCCCTGAACATGTTCGTCGTGCCCGCGGTGATGCTCCGCTTCGGCTCGATCCGGGTGGCTGGCCAGGTGAACGAAGAGGGTGACCCCGTGAAGTGATCGCCCTCTCCGTTCCGCTCAGAACCGAATGCCGATGTACCCGTTGTAGAACCCGCCAGCCTGAACGATGTCGTTGTACGCGATGTCGTAGGTCTGATCGGCGATGCGGATCGTCCCGGCCTCCTCGGAGAAGAGGTAGAGGAGCCTGTAGTCGAAGCCCACGAAGAGGTTGTCGTTGAACAGGTAGCGCAGCGCGACGTATGGCCCGATCGAGAACGTGAGGAGCTGCTGGGTCACGAACGCCGACTCGTTGCCGCTCCGCAACCGCGCCTGGACGTTGTAGTAGGACGGCCCCGCGATGAGCCCGGCCGACACGTCGAGCTCCGGGATGTTGAAGGTCTCACCGAGGATCGGCAGGTGCACGCCCGCGCGGCCCATCGCCGAGACGTTCCACGCCCTCACCTCGAGCTGGCCGCCCGTGAGGAACCCCGCGCCGAGGCACAGGATGCAGTAGCCCACTCGCCCGACCGCGCCCACCGAGACCACCGCGGCGTCTCCGAGCGGCAGGATGCCGAGCTCCCCGCCGAGCTCGAGCTCCGGGTAGAACAGGCCGCCGATGCTGCCTCCCAACATCAGCTCGAAGTTGCCCGCGTGGTAGCTCTTGTCCGAGCGAGCCGCCTCGGCGATCTTCGCGTTTCGCTCCTCCTTGGTCTTGGGGATGTCGTCGTCGAACTGCGCCCAGGCCGTCGAGCTCACGCTCGCGACCAGGAACATCGCCATCAAACACACACGAAGGATCGACCTCGTCTTCTCTCTCACCAGGACCTCGTCCTCGAAGGGGAGTGGATTCGAAGCGCCGTCAGGAGTGGAGCAACCGCCCGTCCCCGCGCTCATGCCTGTATATCGCGCCCCCACTCTAACGGGAACCCATCTCGGGCGCGACGCCCCGAACGAAACGGACGGCGACCGTTCACCCTTTGGGCAAACGGACGCCGTCCATGTGCGAAGTCTGTGCGAGGTCGGCTCAGTCTTCCTGAGGCGTCGGCCCGATGTTCTCGAGGCCCTCGTCGCGCTCGCGCTTCTCCTTCGGGGTCGCCTCCTCGGCGCCCGGGAGCGTGTCGCCCACGAACTTGCGGTACACGTAACGTGAGCCGACCGACGCGCCCATGCCAGCCGCGATCGCCATCGGGCCCATCGCGCCCGTGACCATGTACACCGCGAGCGTGCCCGCCGTACCCGACGCGCTCGTGACGAAGCCGCAGCCGGCCTCGGCCGTCGTGTGCACGACCGCCTGCTTGGCGTCGATGTCGCCTCGGCTCATCGCGCGGATCGCCTGCACGCCGCCCATGGCGCCGTCCACGATCGCGCCCGCTGCGCCCGTCCGCCCGCACATCCGCGCGAGCTCTTTGTATGGGAGGTTGAGCGCCGTCACGCGCGCGGCGCGAGCCGCGGTGATCACCGCCCCCTCTTCACGCGCGGTGTTCAGAGCCTGCACGCCGCCATCTCGGGCCGCGCGCGCCAACACGGCGCCTCTACGCGCCGCCTCTTCGAGCACCTTAGTCTTCCAGTCCATTCGACGCTCCTCACAGGGGGTTCCTTCGGATTTCACTGTACCGCGTGGGCGCATCGAGCGCCACAAATCGCGGACAGCCATCTCACCATCTCGACGGGTCAACGCCTCAGCCCTCGGGTTTATTTTCCTCACCGTCGAAGCGGAGTCCACACCTCGCGCACCCCTTGAGCTCGAACGGGCTCTGCCCGGACGCGAGCACCGCCCCACTCCACGGGGCTCTGTCGCACCTCGGGCACCTCATGAACCACACCACCGCGGCGACCCCGATCAGCGCCGGGACCATCGTCAGCGCCGCGCCGGACCACAGCCCGAGCTCGAGCACCGGCGCCACCACGAGCGCCACCACGAGCGCCCCCGCCAGCCACCCCGTCCCCAGGAACAGCGCCTTGCGGCGCCCCTCGCGCCACTCCTCCCGCAGGAACACCTCGGCGTGCGCCTTCGCGCGGCGCGCGATCTCCTGGACCTCCTCATCATCCATCACCGCCGCCCACGTACAGGAACCCCTCGCGCACCGTCCCCTCCACGCCCGAGCGCAGCCAGCCGTCCTCGATCGACCTCGGGCCCTTCTCGTCCCAGTACCCGTCGAAGAGCTCCATCGACTTCAGCAGGACCTCGCCCGCCTCACCCTCCTTGGCGCGCTCGGTCTTGCACGAGACGCCCTGAATCGGGCGCCCCACCGAGTCGCGCCGCGTCGCGCCCGGGCGCTCCATGTGGCTCACGCCGGCCTCGGGCAGGCCCCACAGCCCGAGCGCGGCGATCCCCACCTGCTCGAGCACGTCGAACGCCTCCGGCGGCAACCTCCCGCCCACCACGTACACGCTCGCCAGCCGATCGCCCACGTCGTCTCGCACTGGCTTGTAGAACGCGCGCCGCGCGCGCTCGCTGATCCCGCTGAGCGCCCTCGCGATCGACCCCTCGCCCACCTCGCGCAGCAGCTCCGGCGTCCGGTCGACGTGCGCGCGCCAACGGCTCGCCTGGCGCTCCAGGAACGCCGGCCCCGCGATCACGCGCGTCGGCGAGAGCGCGCCCAAGCCGTCGGCGAGCGCGGCCACGCTGGGCGCGTCACACAGAGTCACGCCCTTCATCAGGCCCGCCACCATGAACAGCCAGGACTGGAACCACACGTACCCGAGCAGCGAGGCGAAGCGCTCGTCCTCCCCGAGCTGGAGGTCCTCCCCCAGCGCGCCGAGCATCCTCGCGACCTTCTCACCCGAGAAGTGCGCGCCGTGCGGGTCGTCTCCGCCCTCGGGATCGAACACGATCAGCGACGGCTGCTTCGCGTCCACGGCGAACGCCCTCTTCTGGAGCTGCTCGACGCCGCCTCGCACCGCCCGCTTCCTGCCCTGCTCCTCGAACACCTCGAGCGTGACCACGCTGGGGATCTGCCCCACGCCCTGCCCCGAGAGCACCAGCCACTGGAGCGTGGGCGGCATCTTCGCGCCGTCCCCGCGCACGCGGTCCAGGCCGGCCCGATCCGCCACGACCACCCAGTCCGCGCCCGATCGACCGAGCCTCCTGAGCACGTCCACGCGCTCCTCCCCCGGCGTCACCCACACGAGGCACGCGCCCGCGATCCACGCCCCGATCGCCACGGCGACGGCGTCGGCGTCGCTCGCGCCCACCAGCGCCACGCGCTGCCCCGGCTCGAGCCCTCGCTCCATGAACGCGACGGCGAACCGCTGCACGCGCCGCATCCACTCCGTGTACGTCACCTCCTCGACCGAGCCGTCCGCGCGCAGCCGCGCGAAGGCCGTGCGCTCCTTGAGCTTGTCGAGCGTGATCCAGACGTGCGTCGCGAGGTTCCTCATCTCAACTCCTCTCTCATTGACGGGGTGTTCAAGGCGATGGTGTTCACCCATCATGATGGGCACCGAGACCGCCGCGTACAACAACGACCGCAACCCACGGGTTCAAACGATGCACATCCTCGTCCTGGGCGGCACGCGCTTCGTGGGCCGCCACCTCGTCGACGCGGCCCTCGCGCGCGGTCATCAGGTCACGCTCTTC
>CAJXPN010000453.1 GCA_913058025.1 uncultured Myxococcales bacterium
CGAGATTTCTGCCTGTCTCGTGGGCTCGGAGATGTGTATAAGAGACAGGCCCATACCCTCTCCTCCACCTGGTCGTTCAAGGACGCGCCGCTCGCGACGCAGGGTGGTTATCGGAGGAAGGCGCCCGGGTGTTGCGGCGCGAGGCCATGTGATCGGGCTATTCTTGAGAAGTTGGGCGGATTCTCCGATGCTTGTGGTGAAGAGTCGTGAGGTTGCCTAACATGAACGTCACACATTGAACCAAACGTCGCGCCGCCTCAGCGAGAGGCCGCGGCAAGATGAGGGCCTCCATATGGAGAGGGACACGTCCAACATGAAGTCGACACTACGCGTGCTCTCGCTCGTCCTGTTCGCCGCGCTCATCGCGCCGCCGACGCTGGCGCACGCGCAGGACTCTGGCGAGGAGGTCTCCGAGACGACCGAGTACAAGCGTCTGCTCGCGGACGCACAGAAGATGTACTCCGAGGAGGACTTCGAGGGCGCGGCCCAGGCGTACGAGGCCGCGTACGCGCTCAAGCCGAACCCGAACCTGCTCTACAACGTCGCGCGCATCTACGAGAAGATGGGCGAGTTCGAGAAGGCGCTGGGGTTCTATGAGCGCTTCGCCAAGGAGCCCGACATCAAGCTCTCCGCGCGCAAGGACGCCATCGAGCGCTTGAAGGCGCTGCGTGACGTCGTCGCGCTGGACAAGCCTCCCGTGGAGCCCGACACCAAGGACCCGATCGACACGACCGAGCCCGACCCGGACAAGATCGTCGAGGTCACCCCCGACCCCGAGGACCCCGAGCCCGTCGGTGAGACGAACTACGTCCCCGCGATCATCACGCTGAGCGCTGGCGTGCTCGCGTTGGGTGGCGGCGGCGCGCTCGGCGTGCTCACCACGAACACGGACGAGGCCGCGGCGGCCTCGACCTCCCGCGAGGGCTTCCGCGACGCGTCCCAGCAAGCCAACACCTTCGCGCTCGCCGCCGACGGCCTCTTCGTCCTCGGCGGCGCGCTCACCATCACGGGAGTCATCCTGCTGCTGACCGCGTCCCCCGAGGACGCCGGCGGCCAGGCGCTCATCGCGCCCGTCATCGGACCCGACGGCGTCGGCGTCACCACGCACCTACGCTTCTGAGCATCACACCCCCACCCCTCTCGAGGGGGAGACGACATGACACACAAGATCACACACGGCGCCCAGGCGCTCCTCCTCCTCGCCGCGCTGAGCGCCGCGGGCTGTAGCCTGCGCGCCGCGCCCCTGGAGTGCTCCACCACCGAAGACTGCGCCCGCTTCGAGGCCGAAGACGGCGTCTTCTACCAGTGCTCCGCGGACGACACGTGCGCCGTGGACTCGGCGGTCGAGTGCCGCGCCGACTCCGACTGCGGCGTCGGCGCGGGCTGCACCGCGCAGAACACCTGCGAGGCCGTCGTCTTCGAGCCCGACGCCGGCCCCGACACCGGCGACGAGCCCGACGCCGACGCTGGCCCCGAGGGCTGCACCACCAACCAGGGCTGCATCGACTCGGTCGGTGAGGGCTCCGCGTGCGGCGCCGACGGCGCCTGCTTCAGCCTCCTCGGTGAGAACGACGAGTGTGAGCGCGTCCACTACACGCAGCCGGCCAACGAGGTCGAGAACGTCGTCTACTTCGGCACCATGCTCCCACTCGTGGAGCCCTTCGGCACCGTCATCGGCCGCCCGATCGAGAACGCCGTCCAACTCGCCGTCGACGACTTCAACAAGGCAGGCGGCCTCCCAGACGGCCGCAAAATCGCCTGGATCTCCTGCGACTCCAAGGGCAACGCGAACGTCGCGCGCGCCGCAGCCACGCACCTCGTGGACACCGTCGGCGTCCCCGCCACGCTCGGGCCTCTCTTCAGCGAGCCCTTCATCGACGTCGCCTCCTCGGTCACCAACCCCAGAGACGTGCTCTCGTTCCAGCCCACCGGCACCTCGCCCCAGATCGGCGGCCTGTTCCTGCCCAAGAAGCTCGTCTGGCGCAACATCGCCACCGACGTCTACCAGGGCCACGCCGCGGGCAAGTGGATCCAGGACACCGGCCTGACCAAGATCCTCGTCCTCTACAAGGACGACCTCTACGGCGCCGACCTCCGCTCCGAGGTCGCCAAGCTTCTCGACGCCGACGACGCCCTCGACGTCCACTACGTCAAGTACACCAACCCCATCGCCGCCGCCGACCCAACCCCCGCGGGCCTGGGCGCCGAGTACGGCGCGACCATCCAGGACGCGATGCGCCCCGCTGGCGGGACGGAGTTCGACCCCGAGGTCGTCTACATCATCGGCACCAACGAGGGCGCCATCGCCGCGAGCGCCTACTTCCAGGTCTTCCAGGCGCTCGGCCTCGCCGCGCCCGCCAAGATCATGCTCTCGCACGGCGCCGTCCCCGCCATGGGCGACCTCGCCACCCAGTTCGAGGCAAACGGCCTCACGCAGCTCATCCCGCTGATCGACGGCGTCGCCCCCGACATCTTCGACCCCACGTCGACGACCTACCAATCCTACTTCGTCAAATACACCACGACGTTCGACAACGCGCAGCCCGCGCTCGCGTCCACGACGAGCTTCGACGCCGTCATCTCGATCCTCCTCGCCATGAGCGCGATCCCCGACGGGGACCCGATCACCGGGACGAACATCGCCGCTCAGTTCCCGCGGCTCTCGGACCCCGCAGCCAACGACATCACGTTCTTCGAGACCGCCTACATCGGCACCGCGCGTGGGCGCCTCGCCGCGGGCGAGAACATCGACCTCGTCGGCGTGAGCGGAGAGCTCGACTACGACAGCGACACGGGAGAGGTCTACACCCAGTTCATCAACTGGAAGTCCGACAAGAACCCGGGCACGGGCAACTGGGGCATCAAGCAGGTCCAGAAGCTCACCTTCCCCAACGCCCCGGAGACCACCGGCGGCGCATGGCAGGCCGTCGAATGAGGTCGACACGCTCCACGAACACGGCGCCTCGGGAGGGGGCCGGGGCCTGCCGCCCCGGCCCCCTCCTCTGCTCTGCGCTGTGGGTCCGACCGTGTAAATGAACGTCGATTCATACGCGCGCGCGCTCACGCCTCTGGAAAACCTGCGCGTGACGGTGTAATCAGAGCCCCCCTTTATCTTTTGTGACGCATCAACCTGGGTTCGAACGACATGACCGAGCAGCACGAGAACGACGGGCGAGACCTCAACGAGGAGGCCTCGAGCGAGGAGCAGGCGGAGACCGATACGGACACCGCCACGACCGACACGCCCGAGGCGACCGTCGAAGCAGAGGCCGAGGCCGCTCCGGTCATCGAGGAGGAGTCCACGCTGGACGCCATCACCGATGCCGAAGAGACCCCCGCTCCCATCGAGGAGCAGGGCGCAGAGGACACCGAAGTCTCCGAGGCCTCCGAGGACGAGGCGCCCGCAACGGAGGCAGTCGCCGAGGTGGGATCCTCCGAGGAGGCAGCCGCCGAGGTGGCCGCCTCGGACGCTGGTGACACTCCCACGGGCCAGGACGCTCCCGCCGAAGAGGCACCCTCGGGCGATGCCTCTCCCGAGGGCGAGCAGGCCGGCGACTCGGAGGGCGATGCGTCCTCCAAGGAAGGCGGCAAGCGCCGCCGCCGCCGCAACAACAACAACAAGAAGCCCCCCATGGACCTCTCCCCCGAGCTCGACCAGCTCGTCGAGTTGTCCACGAAGTACCCCGACATCGGGCCCGCGCTCGCCCAGCTCGCGTACAAGCTCGATCGCCGGGACATCGGCGACCGCGTCGTGCGCATGGGCCTGAACGACGAGCAGCGCGGCGTGGAGTTCTACTTCGTCGCCGCCGACGCGGCGCGCCGTCAGGGCCGCCACGACGACGCCATCGGCCACGTGGTCGAGGCGCTCGAGTCGTTCGCGGCCTCGCCCGAGGGCGCCGACGCGAACGAGCGCCAGCGCCTGCTCCGCCTCGTGCGGCGCGGGTTCCAGGTCCTCATGTTCGACGTCGAAGACGTCGAGTCGCGCCCCCAGCGCACCGTCGCGATCCGCGAGCGCCTCGAGGCCCTCGAGGCGCACTTCGCCGACGACCACTTCTTCTTCACGCTGCTCGCGCAGGCGGTCTGGTTCGACGACCGCGAGCGCAGCGAGGCGCTCTGGGAGAAGGCGGTCACGATGGAAGACCAGGAGTCCGCGTGGAACGCGCGCGGCACCTGGTACAAGGAGGCCGAGGCCGACCTCGGCAAGGCCGAGGCGACCTACCGCCAGGGGCTCAAGGCGTCTTCGGACTCCTCGCTCCTGCGCCTCAACCTCGCCCAGGCGCTCATGGACCGCGCCGGCGCCGAGGACGCAGACCCGGGCCAAGCCCGCGGCTGGGTCCGTGAGGCCGAGGGCCTCCTGCGCAACGCACTCCGCGGCGCCCCCAGGCACCTGCGCCGCCACATCCACGAGAACCTCGACCGCGCCAACGCGCTCGTGCGCAAGCTCCCCAAGCCCGAGGCCCCCAAGCTCGAGCTCGGACAGCGCGTCAAGGGCAAGGTCGTCTCGCTCAAGCCCTACGGCGCGTTCCTGGCGATCCAGGGCGGCCACACCGGCCTGCTCCACAAGTCGGAGATGGCCCACGAGTGGGTCGACGACGCGACCGAGTACGTCAAGGTCGGCGACACGGTCGACGTCGAGATCATCGAGGTCGGCGAGCGCGACAACGGAGGCCTGCGCATCGGCCTGTCACGCAAGCCACTCTTGCCCGCGCCCGAGCCTGGCGCGGCGACGACGGCTCCCCGCACTCAGCCCGAGGGCGAAGGCGCAGAGCGCCGTGAGCTGTCTCTTATACACATCTGACGCTGCCGACGATCTACTCTGTGTAGATC
>CAJXPN010000454.1 GCA_913058025.1 uncultured Myxococcales bacterium
ACGAGATTTCTGCCTGTCTCGTGGGCTCGGAGATGTGTATAAGAGACAGCACGTAGGCCACGCAGGGCTCATCGTGTCCGTCGAAGGCATTAGAATATCCGCGCACCCCTGGAGGCCCGTAGGAGGCCGCACAGGCGGCGAGGCTCGCTGGGCACTCCCACGCGCACCACGGAGCAAGAACAGGCGCAGTGTCCGCAGCCCCCTGCGCGAAGCGCGGGGGGCGCCGAGCGCGCAGCGCGGCGGCGGGGGTCACTGCCCCGAGATACACTCCCACGTCGTACGCGGCAGGGCACCCCCGAGCAGGGCCTGAGCCGGCGCGAGGCGGCCTGAGCCGGCCACGCTCACAGCGGCAGGACGACCTCGATCTGTGCGGGGTGGCGCACGGAGTGGCGCACGAGCTCGCCGCCGTCGAAGGCGAGGTAGTGGGTGCGGCCGTCGGCGCCCTTCGCTTTGACGACGACGAGGTCGAGGGAGGGGCCCTTCTTGGACTCGCCCTCGATGATCGCGGCGCCCGGGACGCGCGCGGCCACGGCGGCGGTGATTGCCTCAGGGAGCGCGTCGGGCGCGATGGCCTCCTCGGTGTAGTAGAGGAGGCCGTCGGCGGCGACGCTGACCTCGATCTCGCGGCCGTCCTCGGTCAGGAGCTCGACCTCGTAGCGGCGCCCGACGTCGGCGTAGCGCTCGGTCTCGTAGTAGCGGGCGGTGGCGCCGGGGTGGGCGGCGGTGGCGGCGGCGCGGGCCTCGATGGGAACGCGCTCGGCGTCGGTGTGGTAGACGGCGACCTTGCGGGCGCGGCCGTCGGCGTCGAGGTAGAGTCGGACCTCGCTCACGGTCGTCGAGGTGGTCATGACCGCGAGCTCCTCGGCGTCGAAGATGGCGGCCGCGGGCGCCTTCTCCTCGACCTTCGGGGGCGCCTCCACGGCCGACTTCATGCCATCTTCGGCGACGCACTTCGACTCGGGGGTGGCGCAGCCGAGCGCGAGGGTGACGAGCGCGGCGGTCGTCAGGAGTTCGATCTTCACGTGGACCTCTACGTGTGTTTATGTCGTGATTGCAACATGTTGGCGTTGAGCGGGCGGGAAGGTAAGGGGTGGCGCGCGCGGATGTCAACCGGGTCGAGGGGGTGCGTACGGAGGGTGGCCTCGCGCGCCGAGAGGGCGATGTGGTTGAATGAGCCGGGCGGATGTGGTGTTGGTGTAGGCGAGTCGGGATCGAGGCGGATCGGGTTGCTCGAGGAGCGTGAGCGATGAGTCAATACGGGAGCGAGGGCGCGCTTGCGCCGGGGCATGTGATCGACGGCCGCTGGAGGATCGAGGGGATCCTCGGGCGAGGCGGCATGGCGGTGGTGTACGAGGCGCAGCACCTCTCACTGGATCGTCGCGCGGCGCTCAAGGTGTTGGATCTTCACGGCAACTCGGAGGACCTGTCGCGGATGCGCGAGCGCTTCGAGCGCGAGGCGAAGCTCTCGGCGAAGGTCACGCACCCGAACGTGGTGACGATCTACGACCACGGGTTCATCGAGGGGATAGGGCAGCCCTACATCGCGATGGAGTATTTGGAGGGGCACGACCTGGAGGTCGAGCTCCAGCAGGAGGGGCCGATGAGGCCTGACCGCGCGCTGAGGCTGTTCGACGGCGCGCTCGACGCGCTCGCGCGCGCGCACCGCGACGGGATCGTGCACAAGGACCTCAAGCCCTCGAACCTCTTCATCGTGGAGCCGAGGACGAGGTCGGAGCGGATGGTGCTCCTGGACTTCGGCATCGCGGGCGTGCGCGACGACCCGGACGGTCGGCTCACGCGGACGCACGAGTACGCGGGGACGCCGGCGTACGCGGCGCCGGAGTACATCGAGCATCGCCTCGTGACGCCGGCGCTCGACGTCTACCAGATGGCGTTGATCCTGGGCGAGGCGCTCAGCGGCGCGCCGGTCGTGCAGGCGTCGACGCCGATGTCGTACATGATGGCGCACTGCCAGGGTCGAAGCGACGTGCACCCGAGGTTGGCGTCGAGCCCGCTGGGGCCGGTGCTCCAGCGGGCGTTGTCGGTGGACCACCTGCACCGTTACCCGTCGGGCGCGGAGCTCAGGGACGCGCTGGCCGGGGTGGACCCGTCCCAGGTGCCCAACCTCGCGGGGATATCCGGCGCGGCGACCTACGACGGCCCGCCGCCGCCGACCCCCTCGCCGTACCCGCCGCCGCTGGAGCAGCGGCGGCCGCAGACGGTGACCGCGGCGGGGCCGCACCCCGGGAAGAAGAGGTCGAACGCGCCGCTGGTGATCGTGGCGCTGATGGTGTTCTGCGCGGTCGGCGTGGTGGGCGCGGGCGCGCTCGTGGTGGCCTTCGCGCAGGGCACGGGCGGGGACGGGAACGACCCCGCGCTCGAAGGAGCCGAGGCCGAGCAGGGCGCGTTGACGCCGCTGTCGGCGAACAAGCCGACCTTCCAGATGCCCACGGGGGTACCAGGCATGGACACGTTGCTCGCGGCGCACCTCGGAGCGTCGATGACGGTCTCGCCGATCGACAACTCCGTGGGGCTGTTCCTGGGGTTCTGGGAGCAGTTCGACGGCGACGTGGAGTCGATCAGCTCGGCGGCGCCCTCGGACATGGCCTCGCTCTTCGACCAGGCCAAGATCCACCTGGGCACGTCGTCCAAGGCGAGCGGCCCGCTGGGGCCGGCGTCGCTGAAGATGCTCGAGGCGACGGTCGAGCTCGGCGACGTGCTCGACGAGGTCAGCGACTACTACCACATCGCCAAGGGCTACGAGGGAGACGGGCACGCGGGCGGCGAGGCGCTCAAGGCGAGGCTGGAGCGGACGTACGCGAAGTACGTGCCCGCCAGAGACGCGTTCGTGGTGGCGCTGGTGGACGCGACGCGCGCGTCGCTCGACGCCAAGCGCAGCGGCGGCTCACCGGCCCACGTCGCGCTCTATGACTTGATCGAGGCGGCGGGCGCGCAGACGGTCGCGCTGCTCGAGGACCCGGCGAGCGAGGACGCCCGGAACAAGATGGCCAACCTCAAGCGCACGTACATGGAGTCGCGCAAGCTCATCATGACCGACCCCACGCTGCGCAACGCGCTCGAGGAGATCACCGAGATCATCGAGGCGAACGGCGAGCTCCCCGAGGATCTCACCGACATCAGCGACAACAAGAAGCTCAACGCGAAGGGTAAGCGCTACAAGCGGATCTCGGCGCGCGGCTGGTCGGTCACGCACTACTTCTGGCTGACGCGTGGGCTGAAGTTCTGAGGCCTCTCACTCGTAGTCGGCGGCGTCGGGGTCCCTGGCCGGGAGCCTGAGCATGGCGCTCGGCGTGACCGCGCGGACCTGCTCGAGCAGGTCCATGTAGATGCTCCAGGGCGCGGAGTCGTCGAACGCGTCCGGGTCGCTGATGGAGGGCTGGACGAAGACGGCGTAGTCGCTCGAGATCGGGCCTGACGCGAGCGGCGCGGTCTCGGGACAGCTGGGGTAGGTGCCCCCGAGGGGCGGCTCGACGCTGCTGACGTTGACGAACGAGGGGTCGGTGGCGCTGAGCTGCTGTACGTGCGTCTGCTCGCACACGACCAGCGCGTCGTCGGCGCCCGGGGAGACGATGAGCGCCCGCTGGGGAGTCAGGTAGCTGGGCAAGGGCTCGCTGAAGTAGTCGACCATGTACGCGATGGGGAGCTCCAGGACCCGGACGTCGTCCGAGGCGCGGAGGACGTGGATGTGGAGGCCGCTCCGGCTCGAGTAGAAGTTCGCGTAGAGCATGGTCTCGGTGGTGGTGCCCGGGGTCGTCTCGACGTCGACGGCGTAGTTGGCGCGGGCGTTCGGGAGGGCATCCGAGATGTACGAGAAGCTGGCGGCGAGGGCCTCGATGCCGAACGCGTTCGACTCCAGCGAGGAGTCGAAGGAGAACGTGCAGCCGAGGTAAGGGTGAGACATCTCTCCCCCGTCGACGTTCTCGGGGCAGTCGCTCTCGGCGAGCTCGCGGACCGCGTCGGCGTGCTCGCCCCACGCGGGCAACCACTCGACCTGGGCGGTGTCCGGTCGGTCCTCGAGGAACACCATCGTCACGACCTTGGCGCGCGCGGTGACCGCAGGCTGCTCTCGCGTCGCTTGCTCCTCGCGCGCGTCGGGCGTGCTTCGTTCGGTGGCCGCGGTCGACGCGCAGGAGGCGCTGGCGACCCCGAGTGCGAGCGCGAGCGCGAGCGGTGCGTGGTTCATGGGTGGCTCCGTGACGCGGCGTGATGGGTGGCAACGACCACTCTCGGCCTCTCTCTTCCGCGGTGTCAGTGGATGCCGCGGTGGCCGCCGCGATGTTTTGGATGGTTGAAGCTGTCGTTCGTGGCACGCGCGGTGCGAGGGCAGAGCGTCGCGTGAAGCGCGCCGACCGTTCCGAGCGGATCGAGGGCCACCCCGTAAGGGCGTGGCCCTCTTCGCGTTCTTGTGTTCGTGGGGTGCGCGGGCGATGATGGAGGGCATAAGAACAGGCCAGAGGTGAGCGAATGGACAGAACGGAGGCGAGCGGGACGCCGCGTGTCAGCGAGGCGCAGTATCCGCCGTCGTCGTCTCGGTTTCCCCAGCTCGTGGCGCCGATGGGAGGGGAAGACGGCGCGCGCGCGGCGCACAGGATGTTCATAGGAGGGAGGGGCCCGCGCGCGGTGGGTGAGCGCGCGTTCGAGATGGAGCGCGCGCGCGTGGCGTGGTCTCACCTGACGGGTCGAGCGTGGCCGGTCGGCGAGCACCTCGGGCGCGCGGTGTGCCACGTGAACCTGGACCCACAGGTGACGGGGCTGGATCTGTCTCTTATACACATCTCCGAGCCCACGAGACAGGCAGAAATCT
>CAJXPN010000455.1 GCA_913058025.1 uncultured Myxococcales bacterium
GCTCGGAGATGTGTATAAGAGACAGGTCTGCGGGCGCGCCGAGCTCCCTGGATCGAAGAGCTGGACGCTCGCGCCCGCCAACGCTTCGCCGGTCTTCGACGACCTCACGACCCCCACCACCGCGCCCGCGTCACGCACCACCACGCGGAGCCCCCCCGCGTCGCCCCCCGAGCGCACGACCACGGGGCCCGCGATGGCGTGCCCGTGGTCCTGTGGGTCGACCCGCACGTGGTAGGTGCCCGGGCGCAGCGGCCCGAACGAGAACCTCCCGGACGGGTGTGACACGGGCAGCGCCGGGATCGCGCGCGGCCCGTAGGGCCGCGGGTTGGCCATCTCTTCGATGTCCTCGATCGTCACGGTGAAGTTCTGCACCGGCCGCCCCGACGAGGTCACGACCTGGCCCGAGATCGTGCCACCCTCACCCAGGACGAGCTCGAGCGCGCGGCCCACGGGCGCGGCGATCTCGTCGCCCAGCGCGTGCCTCGGGCTCCCGGCCGCGATCGACCAGCCCGAGGTCGTCTCCGCGGGAGGGTCCCACTGGAACGCGCCGTTTTGATCTGTGCGGACGAGCTGCGGGCGGCGGACGTCACCACGCAGCCACACGAACGACCCCGGGGCGGGCTCGCCCGCCTCGTCGACGACGCGCCCGAAGATCCCCGAGGCGCGCGCGAGCGTGAGCTCGACCTCGGCCATGGCGTTCGCCGCGATCGTGACCTCCGCGCGCGCCTCCTGCCTGGAGCGCGCGCGCCCCGTCACGGTGACGGTCCCGGGCGGGAGCTTCGACACGGTCGCCACGCCCATGGCGTCGGCGCGCACGCGGCGCGCGGCGCTGAGCCCGCCGCCCGCCACGACCACGTCGGCGCCCGCGAGCGGTGACCCCTCGTCGTCACGCACCGTCACGCGCAACGTCGCGCTCGGCGCGAGGTCGATGACGAGCCCGCTGCGCTCTTCGCCCTCGCGAAGCAGCATCTCCTTGCTCTCGGCGAGCGCGTGGCCTGGCGACTCGACGAGCACGCGCAGGCGCCCTGGCGCGATCTCGCCCGTGTCGAATGCCCCGCCTGCCTCGCTCTTGGTGACGGCCGCGAGCGCGAAGGGCTCGAGCCGACCGCCCACGCCATCGGCGTGTAGGTAGTACAAGCCGACCGACGCGCCCCCCACGGGCGCGCCGCCCGCGAGCACGCGGCCGCGGATGACGCCGGGTTCGCGCAGGATGATGTCGAGCCCCTCGAGCGCTGGGCCGTCTGCGCCCGGCGCCTCGATCGCCTTCGCGCGCGCCTCGGCGGGCCCCGGTGAGACGTAGCCCTGGGCCTCGGCGTCGACGCCGTGCGCCCCCGCGGGGAGCCCCGTCAGCGTGAACGCGCCCTCGCCGTCGGCCGTGGCCTCGACCTCGCCCGCGCGCACCACGGCCCCGGGGATGGGGGCGCCGTCGCTTCGAAGGACGTGACCGGTGACCGCCCCGTCTGGCGCGCCCTCAGGCGCGTCGTCTTCGGCGAGGCTCTCCGTGTCCTCGTCGGAGGCGACCGAGGGCGCCCCGGGGGACGCGTTCCAGTAGATCACGAGTCCCAGCGCGGTCAGAATGACGGCGAATAACGCCGCTATGACGATCGATTTGCGCATGACGCGCCTCGAGTGCTTGTGGTACTAAAATCTTGTTCAGTGGTTGCCCCCTGAACTCTTGGCTTGTGTGCCTGGGAGGTCCCCGGATGCCCCTTGACAGAGATCCTGTCGAGACGGCTTTTACTAGGGACGACCCGGGCGTCCTTTTGGATGTAAGGCAAGGGTATGCCAGACCTCGCCACAGGCGAGGTTACAGGGCGTCGCTCAAGGATGAAACACGAGGAGTTCACGCGTCATGTCCTACGAAATCGAGGAGATCCCGCTCCACGAGACCGCCCAGGAGCGGTACCTCAACTACGCCATGAGCGTGATCACGTCGCGCGCGCTCCCCGACGTGCGCGATGGGCTCAAGCCCGTGCAACGCCGCATCCTCTACACGATGTTCCACGAGCTGCGGCTGAGCCACGACCAAAAGCACCGCAAGAGCGCGGCGATCGTTGGTGATGCGATGGGAAAATACCACCCGCACGGTGACCAATCGATCTACGACGCGATGGTCCGCATGGCCCAGAGCTTCAACCTGCGCTACCCGCTGGTCGACGGTCAGGGCAACTTCGGCAGCATCGACGGGGACTCGGCCGCGGCCATGCGCTACACCGAGGCCAGGCTCGCGCCGCTCGCCGACGAGCTGCTCGCCGAGATCCGCAAGAAGACGGTCGCCTACCGTCCCAACTACGACGCCACGCTCTTCGAGCCCGTCGTGCTCCCGGCGCAGGTCCCCAACCTGCTCATCAACGGCGCCACCGGCATCGCCGTGGGCATGGCCACGAACATCCCGCCGCACAACCTGGGCGAGGTCGTGGACGCGCTCGTCGCGCTGATCGACCGCCCGAGCATGGACGTCGAGGCGCTCGTCGACGGGTACATCAACGGCCCCGACTTCCCTACCGGCGGCGTCCTCCTCGAGTCACCCAGTGAGATCAAGAAGATCTACAACGAGGGCTCGGGCACGTTCACGCTGCGCGCGGACTGGGAGCTCGAGACCGACGGCGCCAAGAAGCAGATCATCGTCACCTCCGTTCCCTTCACGATCAACAAGTCCTCGGTGGTCGAGAAGATCGCCGAGCACATCATCTCCGGGAAGCTCCCGCAGCTCATCGACGTGCGCGACGAGTCGACCGAAGACGTCCGCATCGTCCTCGAGCTCAAGAAGGGCGCGAGCCACGCCGCGGCGATGGCCTACATCTTCAAACACACCCCCCTCCAGCACAGGTTCCACACGAACCTGACCTGCCTCGTCCCCACGGACAACCCGCAGGTGTGCTCGCCCGCTCGCCTCGACCTGAAGTCGATGCTCCAGTACTTCCTCGAATTCCGCATGGAGGTGGTCACCAAGCGCACCGAGTTCGACCTCGCCCAGCTCCTGCGCAGGATCCACCTGCTCGAGGGCTTCGAGATCATCTTCGACTCGCTCGACGAGGCGATCGCGATCATCCGCGCCTCGGACGGCAAGAAGGACGCCCGCGAGAAGCTCATCGAGCGCTTCGAGCTCGATCAGGAGCAGACCGACGCCATCCTCGACACGAGGCTCTATCGGATCGCCAAGCTCGAGATCAAAGAGATCCGCGACGAGCTCGCCGTCCGCCGCTCCGAGGCCTCCAAGCTCGAGTCGTTGCTCGCCTCGGAGTCCAAGCGGTGGACGATGATCAAGCGCGAGCTGCGCGCGATCCGCTCGGCCTACGGCGACACCCGCCGCACCCGCGCCGACGTCGACGTCCGCCAGTTCGAGTACTCCGAGGAGAACTACATCATCGACGAGGAGGTCCGCGTCATCCTCACGCGTGATGGCTGGTTCAAGCGCCAGAAGTCCTACTCGGACCTCTCCACGATCCGCGTGCGCGACGGCGACGAGGTCCGCTACGTCCTCCCCGGGACCACGCGCGGCGTGGCCATCTTCTTCTCGAACGTGGGCCGCGCCTACACCATGCGCGTCGACGACATCCCGTCGACGTCGGGCTACGGCGACCCGATCCAGGCGTCCTTCGACTTCTCCGACGGTGAGCGCATCGTCGGCATGATGACCGACCACGCCGAGGTCCTCGCGCGCTACGAGGCGAGCGTCCCCGAGAACCAGCTCGCGCTCATCGCGAGCGCGAACGACGTCCCGCCCAGCGTCCACATGGTCGCCGTGTCCGAGGGCGGCCTGGCGATCCGCTTCGCGCTGGATGTCTACGAGGAGCCCTCGAACGTGCGCGGCCGCGCCTTCATGAAGGTCGACGAGGGCGAGCACGTGGTCAACGTCGAGCCCTCCAGGGGCGACGAGCTCGTCTCATTGGCCAGCCGCGACGGCCGCGGCCTGACCTTCAAGGTCGATGAGATCTCGACGTTCAAGGGGGTCGCCAAGGGCGTCAAGGCGATCGCGCTCGAGGGCAAGGACACCGTCCTCGACTTCACGCTCGCGGCGACGAACTCCGAGGGGCTCGACGTCGAGACCAACCGCGGCGCCCGCCAGGTCGTGCGCGCCTCGCTCTCGAAGTTCGCGCCGACCTCGCGCGGCAACATCGGCCGCTGGATCATCAAGCGCGGGCACCTCATCCGCTCGCACCGCATGGCCGTCGAGATCGTCCCGACGGAGGAGGGCGCCGAGGAGGAGTGAGGCGTCGCTCTTGCGGCGGACATGAAAAGGGCCGGGCCCTCTCGATGAGAGAGCCCGGCCCTTTCGTTCGTTCGGGCTCTCCTCAGATGCCGCAGATACCCGAGGTGCACGTCTGGCCAGCCGGGCAGTCGATGTCCGCCGCGCACGCGTTCGGATCGGCCACGCACTCGGTGGTGTCCAGGTCGCAGATGTCCCCTTCCGCGCACTCGGCGTCGGACGTGCAGCCCAGCTCCTCGAAAGGCGAGCACGTGCCTTGGGCGCAGAGGTGATCGGGGAGACAGTCCGCGTCGATGACGCAGGTCGTCGGGCCGCTGCCGGCGACGCACGCCCGCTCGGGTTGGCAGTCCTCGGTGCAGCTCCACTCCGTCTCGCCTGCGTCGCAGGTGCAGGAGCTCGGGAAGCAGACGGCAGTGTCGAGATCGGCGCACGTCTGCCCCGCGGCGCAGTCGGCGTCCGAGTCGCACTCCTGCTCCGAGGGGTCGTCCCCACACGTGGCCGCCGTGGCCGCGACGCACTCGCTCATGGGCAGGCAGTCCGCGGTGCAGCCCCACTCTCCCAGGGTCGGATCGCAGGAGCAGGAGCTCGCGCGGCAGACCTCGGCGTCGCTC
>CAJXPN010000456.1 GCA_913058025.1 uncultured Myxococcales bacterium
CGAGATTTCTGCCTGTCTCGTGGGCTCGGAGATGTGTATAAGAGACAGCCCTTCGGGTGCGTGGTGGAGACGGCGGCCTCGGCCAGCCCAGCGATGGCGTTGTGGCCTTCCTCGAGGAGCCACGCGCGCGCGGCGCTCGCCACGGACGTGCCGGACGCGAAGCCCAGCATCCCCAGCGCGGCCTCGGGCGAGTGGATGTTCATGAGGCGCTCGAAGCACGCGTGGTGCAGCGCGCGATCGCCCGAGCGCACGCGCGAGAAGAGCGTGCCGCAGGCCTGGTGGCCCCCTCGACCGAAGAGGCGAGCGACCATGGCGGGTTGCACCGGCGCGGGCATCGCCGCGAAGGCCGCGGCGAACGCGTCCTTGTCCTCGATGAGCGCGAGCGCAGCGAGCGCGGCGTCGCCGTGGGCGGGATCCTTGGCGGCGGCGATCGTGTCGACGAGGCGCGTGAGCTCGGAGGGCACATCCAACCCCGTGAGGAGCTTGATCGCGGTGAACTGCGCCCATCGCTGGGTGTAATCGAGCGCGGAGAGGTGGCGCCGCGCGGCCTCCGCAGCGAGCGCGTTGAGGTCGGGGTCTTCTGGCGCGCGGACGTGCTCGAGGTAGGGCCTCGCCTCCTCGGCGGGGAGGACCTCGAAGAGCAGGTCGATGAGTTCATGGGCGGGAAGCAACGGGCGGAGCAACCTGGCGAGGTAGGCGTAGGGATAGCGGCGCGCGCGCGAGGGGAGCGCGTCGCAGGAGGCGAACCACGCGGCGACGCGGTCTCTGGCCTCCTCGTAGGCCACCTCACCCGAGAAGCGCATGCGCCGGAGCGGCCCCACGGACACGTGCTCTGCGCGGGTGTCGGTGTGGCGCTCGGGAGAGGTGAGCGCGATGAACCAGAAGTGCGCCTCGCGCGGGGTGATGCCGCCGGTGCCCCAGACCCACTCGCCCGTCCAGAGCTTGTCGTCCCAGGGGTACGCGGCGGACGGGTCGTGTGTGACGGGGAGGTGGAGCGCGTAGTCGGCCACGCGCATGATCTTGTCCCAGGGGCGCTCGAAGAAGCTCGGGTAGTGCTGCTCTGGCCAGCTCAGCTCTCCCTGGTGGAAGTCGTGGCTGCGGGTGACGTGCTCGGGCTGGCTCATGGTCTGACCTGTGATGCGTTGAGGGGACCTGGGGGCGACGCGAGACGCCTGGCCACCGAAGGTATCGGCCTGGCGGGCGATGACGCGAGCGTGATTTCTTCGTGCGATCGCCACGCGAAGGGTTGACGCCATGTACCCGACGAATACTATGTACCCACCAAGTACACACACACGACCTCAGGAGACGACATGTACGAGCACATCAAGGCCCTCTTCGCCCACAAGGTCCCCTTCGCCGCGCACACCAGCGTGACCGTCACCGAGGTCGGCCCGGGCACGGCCCAGGCGGTGTTGCCGGAGCGCGACGAGCTCAAGAACCACATCGGTTCGCAGCACGCCGCGGCGCTCTTCTGCCTCGGTGAGACCGCCTCCGGAGCGGCGATGGGTGGGGCGCTCGGGGCGCACCTCGCGACGAGCAGGCCCGTCGCGGCCGACGCCCAGATCAAGTACGAGAAGGTCGCGCGCGGCCCCATCACCGCCTTCGCCACGTGCGACATCGAGGCCTCCGAGATCATCGAGACGCTCACGAACGAGGGCAAGATCGTCTTCAACGTCGAGGTCGTGATGAAGGACGCGGACGACCTCCAGGTCTGCTCGATGCGCGTCGCGTGGCACGTCCGCCACACGGGCTGAGCGTCTCGATGTCCTACCACCACGGAGACCTGCCTCGGGCGGCGGTCGAGCGCGCCTACGCGATCGTCACCGACCGCTCACACGACGACCTCAGCGTCCGCGAGCTCGCCGACGACCTCGGCGTGACCCCGCGCGCGATCTACCGGCACCTGGGAGACCGGCACGGGCTGCTCGTCGAGGTCGCCGCGCGCGCGTTCGAGGAGCTGTGCGACGAGGTCGAGCGCGTCCTGGACGCCAGCCCCGAGGACGCGCGCGTCGCCACGATGTCGCGCTACGTCGCGTTCGCGATCACCTCACCCACACGCTACCGGCTCATGTTCGGCCTGGGTGACGATGCGCTCCGCCAGCCCGACGCGCTCGGCGAGCAGGTCCGCCGCCTCATCAAGCTGACCGAACGCGCGGTGGCCACGCGCGCGCCGGAGCTCGCCGGGCGAGCCAGACGCGACCACATCATCGGCGTCTGGGGGCTGTGCCACGGCCTCATCGAGTTCTACTTCGGCGGCACGCTCCGCGCCGCCTCGCCCGCGCAGGCCGAGCGCTACGTCTGCGGTCAGATGATCCGCATGATCCAGGACCACGACCGCTGAGTGTTCGTACGCGCCTGCATCAGTATCAGCCTCAGTCCGAGTCCGTGTGCACCGCGGCGAAGGCGCGGCCGTCGGGTCTCACCGCGACGAACCCGAGGTCGCCGCCGAGCATCTCGATCGCCTCGCCGCGGCTTCGAAACCCGAAGACCTCGAGTTGCTCGGCCGCCTGAGCGATCGCATCGGGCGGCTCGCCCTCCCCTACCCCGGCGAGCCTGGCGAGCGAGGACCACGCGATCTCGCGTGACCTCGAGGCGCAGTTCGTGTGCCCGTATGCGCCGCCCGCGAGCCCTCGCCAGAGCCACTCGCGAAAGAGCGCCCTCGCCCCGACACGCTCGGCGCGCACTTCACGGACGTCGACGTGCTCGGTCGGGAACGGCCAGGTCGAGAGGAACGAGACGTGGTCGGTGTCGTAGACGTCTGCCTCGATGCACCAGGTGTGGCCGTTCGGATAGATCCCCGAATCACCCAGCGGCCCCACAGGAGCGTCGACGCCATCGGGACCGAACGGGTCCCACTCCTCGTCGATGCCCCACTCGCGGATCACATCGCAGATGCCCTCGGGCGCTGACGCATCCTCGACGCCGTCCGGCCAGCGAAGCTCCTTGAGCTGGCGCGAGTACGTGTTCCCGAGCGTGTCGTGGGTGTTCCGGCGCCGCGCGAGCAGGCCACGCTCCCACGGATGCGCGACCCACGAGCGGGGCTGGCGCTTCGGGAACGCAGTGAGCGTCGGCTCGGTGACCGCGCCGTCCCTCAGGACGCGCTCCTCGATCGCCATCGAGAGCACCTCGTGCGCCGAATCGCCGGGAGGACACCTCGCCACGACCTGCACCAGGTCGTCACGTGAAGCCGCCGCCCCCAACAGCGCGCCGAACCGCTCGCGGCGCGCCATCCAGTCGCGCTCGAACGCGGGCAACGCTTCGAGCTCGGACAGAAACGCGACGATCCCATCGACGCCACAGTGCATCTGACCACGGAACGCGTGCATGGCGAGCGTCACGTAGAGACCGTGTGGTTCGAGCATCCGCCAGATCGTGTCCAGCGTGACCTCACCGCCAGGGCGTATCCATGACCCGACGATCGCCCTCGCCTCCCTCCACGCCTCGTTGACGTTCTTCTGCTCGAGGACCCGCAGATCCATCGTCGTGCCATCGGGGCGCGTAAGCTCCATCTCGAACCTCCTCGTTCACGCGCTCAGTGTCCGAGCGCGCCGTCTGTGAGTTCACGGGACACGGCGAGCCACCCGTCGTCTGTCACCACCTCCCATCCTCGCTCTTCGATTCGCGCATGGTCGCTCGGGTAGAGCCCATCGGTCGAGCGAAAGCCGAGGGTGAGATCGTCGCGGAGGCTGACGTCCGCGAAGAGGATGTTCAGCACGTTCCCGTTCGCGTGGCCGACGTAGAGCGCGCGCAACGCGCGCCCCGCGCCGAGCATACGCAACGCCCCGGCGGATTCGTCCGTGAGCTCGTGGCCGCTCGGGATGAACAGCTCGAGCGGCCCGTTCACGTCGAGGAACCGCTGGAGATCGGTGTCCGACACGCGCGCGCCGCCAAGATCCAACCACCTCAAGCACTGCAAGCCGAAGATCGAGTTCAGCGCGACGAGGGCGCTGGTCTCGCCCCACCTCTTCGCCAATGAGATCCCTTCGAGCGAGGTGAGCCCCGCTGCCAGCGCGGCGCCCTGGGCGCCAGTCGGCTCCACGAAGTGAAGGTAGAGGTGACGTATATGCGCGAAGCGCTGCTCGGCGACCGCGTCCACGAAGCGCGCCAGGAACTTCGGGGCGCGGGTGATGCGCACCGAGCGGAAGAGCGAAGACCACCTGAAGATGTCGCGCAGGAAGATCTCGTCCTCGGGCCGGACGTCCAGGCACCTCGCCGCGTCTGGCCACCTGCCGATGTGCGCCTCGGCGTAGCCGAGCCACCGCTCGAGGATCCTCGGGTCGTCGTGCCAGGACCAATCGGTCAGGTGGCGCATGACGTCGTCGAAGCTCGCGTGGTCGCGCGTGGGCGCAGCGAGCAGGCTACGCAGCGTGCCGAAGTCGTTCTCGTCGCTCATGCCTGCGCGACCTCGACGCCCTCACCCGCAACGCGTACCTCGAAGGTGACGTTCTGGAGCCCCGGCTCGGCCGACAGCGCGACCGCGATCGGCGTGACGACGCGGGACTCGATGACGCGCTTGAGCGGCCGGGCGCCGAACTCGGGGTGGTAGCCGAGCTTGGCGAGCCTGGCGCGCGCCTCACCGCGCGCCACGATGCGAACACCGCGAGACTTGAAGCCCTGGCGACCGGCGAGCTCGGCGAGCGAGAGGTCGACGATGCGCTCGATGTCCGGAAGCGAGAGCGCGTCGAAGGGGACGACGTCGTCGATGCGGTTGAAGAACTCGGGGCGGAAGTGCTTGCGCACGGCGGCAGAGAACCCCGCGGAGGCGTCCTCGTCACCCTGTCTCTTATACACATCTGACGCTGCCGACGATCTACTCT
>CAJXPN010000457.1 GCA_913058025.1 uncultured Myxococcales bacterium
GGCTCGGAGATGTGTATAAGAGACAGCGCGCAAGGCCTGATGAATACAGGCTGAGCGCATGTTTCGAAGCTTGAGCAAGCAACCTTTCAGCGCTTTCACACGAGAGCGCCTGAGTGATAAGGTTCCGGGGCGCGTGACTGTCACGCGCTCCGAGCAGAATACCACCGACACGAGGGGTCGGGATCGGGCTACCAGTGAGCCCGATACTCCCCCCGAAGCCGAAGTGACCGAGATGGACATCCAATCGAACGTTGGCAGGTTCTTGAGCCCTCCCCGCCGCACCGCGCTCCTCGCGCTGGCTGTGGTGTTGTTGGCGCCGGCGATGGCGTGGGCCATTCCAGGCGCGGGCGACTTCACGTCGCTCGACTCCCCGACGGGACGAGAGATGGCCGGGCTGTACAACATGCTCGCCAAGATCTGTTTCGTGATCTTCACGATCGTCGCGTCGGTCATGATCGCAGCGATCTTGAGGTTCCGCAGGCGCTCTGAGGACGAGCGCCCGGAGCAGACGCACGGCAACTTCCAGGTCGAGGTGGGCATCCTCCTCGCGGCCACGATCCTCCAGATCTTCATCGGTTGGAGGACGATCGAGGTGATGTGGTACGTCGAGAAGATGCCCGAGACCGAGATCACGATCGAGGCGATCGGCTACCAGTGGGACTGGCAGTTCCGCTACCCCGATCAGGGCGGCTTCATCTCCGACGACCTCGTGATCCCGGCGCACACCAACGTGCGCCTCAACATCACATCCAAGGACGTGATCCACTCCCTGTTCATCCCCGAGCTGGGCGTCAAGATGGACGCGGTCCCTGGCCGCTTCAACTACTGGTGGGTCAACGCAGACGGTCCGATCAACCAAGCCGTTCTCGAGAACGATTACAGAGTCTCGCCGACCTACGACAAGCGCAACACGACCCGCCCCGAGGGCATGGTCGACCTCTTCAACGCGATGTACTTCTACCCCGAAGGCAAGGGCGCGAAGACGGTCCGCGGCCTCGAGAAGCGCGTGGACTACCTCGCCGCGTCCCGCACCGTCGAGGAGGTCTCGCCCTACGCAAAGTACGACGCGGTCGAGTACCGCGGCATGTGCACCGAGCTGTGCGGCAAGGGCCACTACGACATGTACTTCCGTACGGTCGCGATGACGCCCGCCTCGTTCAAGGAGTGGGTCGAGTTCCAGCAGTCCGGTGGCGACGGCGACGTCAACGCCGAGGGCATCTACACCAAGAATTGCTCGACGTGCCACGGCGCCGGTGGCGAGGGTGTCGCGGGCCAGTTCCCGCCGCTCGCACAGGCCGACTACATCTCTACCGACGACGACGAGAACAAGCGACGCCATGTGGGCGTGGTGCTCAAGGGCCTCAAGGGCGAGATCGTGGTCAACGGCGTCAAGTACAACGGCGTCATGCAGCCCTGGTTCAACGTCCTCAACGACGAAGAGGTCGCCGCGGTCGTGAACCACGAGCGCACGAGCTGGGGCAACAGCTACGGCACGGTCGACTCGAAGATGGTCGCCGAGGAGAGGGACGCTGCGGGATACCCGCCCTACCCCGCCGGCGGCGTGACACCGCTGCCCGAGGCCGACCTCATGACCCAGGGTCAGAAGATCTACGCGTCGTGCGCGAGCTGCCACGGGGCCAGCGGCGTGAGCAGCGTCAGGGGCGTGCCCAACCTCAAGAAGAACCCGAAGGTGCTCTCGAGCCCCGAGGACGTCGTGAGCTACCTCGTCAACGGCAAGGGCAACAAGGGCGCGCAGGGATCGAGCATGACGAACGATGAGATCGCGAGCATCGTGACCTACATCCGTAAGTCGTTCGGCAACAAGGCGAGCGCGGTGCAGCCTGGTGAGATCGGACGCATCCGCAAGGACGTCACGAAGGCGCGCTGAGCGGGCGGTCGTCCCACCAGGGGCGTCCATGAGAAACGAACACGTGAAACGTCAAGCGCCCAAGAGGCGCGCCAAGAGGCGCGACGCAAGTGGCGCGAAATAGAGGCGAAGAAGATACGATGAGCATGTGGTCAAAAGGATACCTCGCGCCACTCTCCGAAGAGGCAAAGACCTCCAGGTGGGCCTACCTCAAGGAGTGGTTCTACACGACGGACGCCAAGCGAATCGGCGTGATGTACATCATCATGGCGATCGTGATGGGCCTCGTGGGCCTCGCAGAGTCGCTTGTGATTCGCCTGGAGCTCATCGCTCCGGGTCAGCAATTCGTCACCGACGCGACGTACATGACCCTGCCGGGCATGCACGCGACGGCGATGATCTTCTTCTTCATCATTCCCATCTACACGGGGTTCGCCAACTTCGTGGTGCCCGTTCAGATCGGCGCGCCCGACATGGCGTTCCCGAAGCTGAACCTCGCGGCGTTCTGGCTGCTGCCTCCGGCGGCGCTGATCACGTACGCGGCGGTCGCGTGTCAGGTCCTCGGGATCACGACGCTCGTGCCGCCTGACTTCGGCTGGACGGCCTACCCGCCGCTGTCGACCTCGACGTACACGCCAAACCTGGGCGCGGACCTCTGGAACATCGGCCTGATCCTCGTGGGAACGTCCTCGACGATGGGCGCGGTGAACTTCCTGTCGACGGTCTTCAACATGCGCTGCAAGAACATGACGTTCTTCCAGATGCCTCTGTTCACGTGGTCCATCGTGGTCACGAGCTTCCTGATCCTGGCATCGACGCCGGTGCTCACGAGCGCGCTCGTGATGCTTCAGCTCGAGCGTACGCTCCCTGAGATCTTCTTCTTCTTCAACCCGAACGGCGGCGGCGACCCGATCCTGTACCAGCACCTGTTCTGGTTCTACTCGCACCCCGCCGTGTACATCATGATCCTCCCTGGCTTCGGCATGGTCAGTGAGATCATCCCGACGTTCTCGCGCAAGCCGATCTTCGGTTATGGCGTGATGGCTTGGTCGATGGTCGCGATCGCAGTGCTCGGCTTCGTCGTGTGGGCCCACCATATGTTCACCAGCGGCATCGGCACCGAGGTCCGCGCGGGCTTCATGGTGCTGACGATGCTCATCGGCGTGCCCACGGGCGTGAAGGTGTTCAGCTGGCTCGGGACGATGTGGGGAGGCAGCCTGAAGTTCACGACGCCGATGCTCTTCGCCACCGCGTTCGTCATCATGTTCACGATCGGCGGCCTGTCAGGCATCGTGCTCGCCTCGGTCCCCGTGGACATCGAGCTCCACGACACCTACTACGTCGTCGCTCACCTGCACTACGTGCTCGTGGCCGGCTCGGTGATGACGATCTTCGCAGGGTTCTACTACTGGTGGCCCAAGATCACGGGCGTGATGTACGACGAGCGCCTCGGCAAGGTCCACTTCTGGCTGACGACGCTGTTCATCAACGTCACGTTCTTCGTCCAGCACTACCTGGGCGTGAAGGGCATGCCGCGTCGTTACTTCGACTACGACCCCGACTTCGCGTTGCTCAACATGATCTCGAGCGTGGGAGCGCTTCTTCTGGCGACCGCTCAGATCGTCGTGTTCGTGAACATCTTCTTGAGCCTCAAGAGGGCCAAGCCGGCGCCTGCGAACCCCTGGATCGACACGTACACGCTCGAGTGGGCGCTGTCCTCACCCCCGCCCCACCACAACTTCGACGAGCCGCCCGTCTGGGGGGTCGTCGACCGCAGCCACGGCGCGCACGACACGGACCACTCACACGCCCCCGCGGAGTGAGCGTGTGCCTCACTGGAGGCCCACTTTGAACTTGCCGGTGTGTCGCATTAGGCGGTACACGGTACGGGCCTTGAAAGGCCCACAAAGACCCGCCAACAGCGTGCGAACGCTGCAGCGCGGGTCGAATGTAAAGAGCGGTGTTTCGGACGCGTGAAGGCGCGACGAAGCTTCAAGTCCCCAAGACCGACCTCTTCGAGAACACGATGGCAGCCAATACGCAAACGATCCCTGACGACATGTTCCCGCCGCTTGGCGAAGAATCGCTCGGCGTGGTTCATGGCAAGGTGGGCATGTGGACCTTCCTTGTCATGGACGCGATGACGTTCGCGGGGTTCCTCGCGGGCTACGCGCGACTTCGCTGGGGCGTTGGCGCCGGCGATGCGCAGCCCTGGCCATACCCCTATGAGACATTCGGCACGGTCGGAATCCAGCTCACCGCGTTCAACACGTTCATCCTGGTGTGCTCATCGGTCACGATGGTCCACGCGCTCGCGGAGGCCCTCAAGGGTAACTCCGAGGTCGCTCAGAAGTGGCTCATCGCGACGATCATCGGGGGCTTGTTCTTCCTGGGCGTCCAGGGTTTCGAGTGGACCCACCTCATCCGTGACGTGTGGCCTTTCCTGACCGACCCCAACATCCAGGCCCCATACAACCCGAACTTCGCGGCGACCTTCTTCGCGCTGACCGGGTTCCATGGCTGCCACGTCGCCATCGGCGTGCTCTACAACATCATCATTCTGCTGGGCATGCGCAGCGGGAAGATCACGCAGAAGAACGCGTCCCTCGTCGAGATCGCCGGCCTCTACTGGCACTTCGTCGACCTCGTCTGGATCCTCGTGTTCACGTTCGTCTACCTCCTCTGAGGTCCGAGCGCGCACGAAGCTGCTGAGCATTCCACCAAGATACGATGGAGCCCCCGGCTCCCGAGCATACAGAGAGCTAGAGATGTCAGGCGGAAAGACAACGACCATCGGTGGCGTCACACTCAACATCCAGTACATGATCATCTGGGCCGTGCTGCTCGGGTTGACCTTGTTCGAGGTCGTGATCCCGGAGGTCGGCATCTCCCGCACCTGTCTCTTATACACATCTGACGCTGCCGACGATCTACTCTGTGTA
>CAJXPN010000458.1 GCA_913058025.1 uncultured Myxococcales bacterium
CGATGCGTGACCACGCCGTGGCGAGGCGGTCGTCGGATGTCCTGGAGAGGTAGACCGTGGCGACGACGTCGCCCGTGGGGACGCGCAGGCGCAGCGCACCGGCTCCGGCGCGCGCGACGGCGCGCGCGCCCACGTCGAGGCCCGCGGCGATCGCGGGCGCGCCGTACACGACCGCGTGCTCACCGAAGAGGATGAGCTTTGCGCAGCCTGAGCCGCTGAAGACCTGCTCGGTCACGCTCGCCTCGCGTCGCCAGATGGGGGTCAGGAGGGGGTCAGGAGGGGGTGAAGCCCGCCGAGAACGTGCTCATCGTGATGCCGTCTTCGCTGATCGTGACCTCGATCTCCTCCTCCTCCATGTCGTCGCCGTGCGCGGCGGCGTAGTCCTTGAGGTAGCCGAACTCGCTGTCGGTCTCCACAGCCAGGATCACGTTCTTGACGTGCTCGAGGCGAGGGAGCTCCTCGGCGGTGATCTGCCAGAAGACCTCGACGAAGTCCTCGAAGGGGAACTTCGAGATGCCGGGTCCCAGCGGCGGGACGCCGAGCTGGGTGAGCTCGAGCTCGTCGGCCATGTCGTAGACGCTCAGGAGGCAGCGGCTGATGAGGCGCTTGTTGATCTTCCGGGCGCCCACGATCGCGACGTGCAGGAGCTTGTCGACGGGGAGCTGCCCTGCGTCGGTGGCCAGCGCGGCGCCCGGGTCGAGGCGGCCGCCTCGCAGGCGGCTGCGCTCGGTGTGCATGGTCTGCTGCATGAACGGCCCCGCGCGGCGCATGATCTGCTGGTTGATGCCCCTGGAGGTCAGCACCAGGCCGGTGTTCGAAGGGTTGACGATCGCGCCACCCTTAAGCGGCATCATCGTCAGGTCACCCTGAATGATCGTGATCTTGCTCATTCTTGTTCGCTCGTGGTGCTTCAGTGATTCTGTGCGCCGCCACACCTTCAGACCGCTCGCATGTGACCCGGCGGCGGGCGCGCGCTCCGGTCGTCCGGGTCGGCGTGGTCCGCGGCGCGTCGCGCTCGTGGTGTCTGTGGGGCGTGGCGCGCGGCCGGTCGGCCGCGTCGCGTGGTCGTACGCCCGACAACCTAGGGCAACCCGACCGGCGGCGCAAGACGCCGCCTCGCCCCGCCCCGCGCCCGAACCCTTGGCGTCCCGTCCTCGCCCTGTGCTACACCTGCCGGCACGAAGCGCCCTCACTCAAGTGGGCGCAGATGACCTCGCAGGAGCGCGCAGTATGCCGTCAGGGTTCGAGAACAGGTTGGTGAAGCGGTACCGTCACCTCGGCAAGAAGTTGGGCCGCTGGCCCACCCAGGCCTGGCGCGTCTACGACCGCGACATGCCCGAAATCCCCTGGACCGTCGACCTCTACGGAGACGCCGTCGTCATCCAGGAGTTCGCCCACTCCCGCTCGACCGACGAGGAGCGCCTCGCCCAGCTCGAGGACGTCGTGGCCGCGGTCGTGCGCGTGTGCGGCGTCGCAGAGGACGATGTCTTCTACAAGGCGCGCAGGCCCCAGAAGGGGGGCGCCCAGTACCAGCGCCAGGGCTCCGCGGGCGCCACGCGCGTGGTCACCGAGGCCGACCTGCGCTTCGAGGTCAACCTCTCCGACTACATCGACACCGGCCTCTTCCCCGACCACCGCAACCTGCGTCGTGAGGTCGCCAAGCGCACCAACAGGCGCACCCGCTTCCTCAACCTGTTCTGCTACACCGGCGCGTTCTCCGTCTGGGCCGCCCGCGCCGGCGCGCACGTGACCTCGGTCGACATGTCGAACACGTACCTGAGCTGGGCCGAGCGCAACTTCAAGCTCAACAACCTCGACGTCGCCGCCCACATCTTCAAGCGCGCCGACGTCCTCAAGTGGCTCCCGCGCGAGCGCGACTTCGGCCGTCGCTACGAGATCATCGTCTGCGACCCGCCGACCTTCTCCCGCTCGAAGTCGATGGAGCGCGACCTCGACATCCAGCGCGACCACCCCGACCTGATCGACCGCTGCGTCGAGCTGCTCGCGCCCGGCGGCGTGCTCTACTTCTCGAACAACCTGACCTCGTTCAGGATGTCCGACGACATCACCCGGCGCCACCGCGTCGTGGAGATCACCGAGCGCTCCAACGCCGAGGATTACCGCCACCGGCCCCACCGCGCCTGGGAGATCCACGCGCGCTGAGGCTCGACACGGGTACACACCATGCGGACCAGACTCCTGCGCCTCTCGCTCTTCATCGTCGCGCTCGTCGCGCTCGGTTCGATCCCCTTCGTCGCGGCGGGGTGCTGGACGCAGATGCCCGGCGTCTCATCGGGCGGACCGCGCACGCTCGACCCGCTCGAGCGCGACGTCGCCGCGCGCCTCGAGGCCCACGTCCGCAAGCTCTGCGACCTCGCCCCGCGCGACGCCGGCCACCCCGCCAACTACTCCACCGCCGCCGCCTACATCGACGCCGAGCTCACCTCCTACGGCTACGTCATCGAGCGCATCCCACCGGCGCGTGGTACGGGCGACAGCCTGCTCGCCACGCGCCCCGTCACCGCAAAGACCGAGGACGGTGAGGCCGCGCCGCGTGGCCCCGTCGTCGTCGTCGGCGCTCACTACGACTCCTTCGACGTCACCCCGGGCGCCGACGACAACGCCTCCGGCGTCGCCGCCGGCCTCGAGCTCGCCCGGCTCATGGCCAAGGACCCCATCGCCGAGCGCGTCGTCTTCGCGTTCTTCTCCAACGAGGAGCCGCCCCACTTCCACACCGAGTCGATGGGCTCGCTCGCCGTGGCGCGCGCGCTCGAAAGGCGCGGGGAGGAGGTGCGCGTGATGTTCTCGCTCGAGATGCTCGGCTACTACGACGACGCCCCGGGCTCCCAGCACTACCCGCCCGTGCTCTCCTGGTTCTACCCCGACACCGGCGACTTCGTGGCCTTCGTCACCCGGCTCGAGGACCGGCCCTTCGCCGCGGAGTCCGTCGAGACCTGGCGGCGCGAGGTCGACTTCCCCTCCGAGGGCTTCGCCGGCCCCGACTTCATCACCGGCGTCGACTTCTCCGACCACTGGTCCTTCTGGCAGGCCGGTTTCCCCGCGGTCATGATCACCGACACCGCCTTCTTCCGGAACGCCAACTACCACCAGACCACCGACACCCCCGACACGCTCGACTACCCGAGCTTCGCGCGCGTGACCGTGGGCGTGCGCCGCATCGTCGAGATGTGGGCGCGCCGCTGAGCCGCGCATCGGGGTCCGCCCCGGCTGCATCCTGGCAAGTGTCGACACACACAAGCCAGGGAGCCCCATGATCGAGATCTCCGAGACCTTCATCGCGCCGCACCCGCCTGGGCGCGTCTTCGAACTCGTCGCGGACTTCGGCCGCATCGCCTCGTGGGATCCGAACGTCGCCTCCAGCGCGCTCCGCGACCCCGACGCCCCCCTGGCCGTCGGCGCGCGCGCCGACCTCATGGTCCTCTTCGGCGGCCGCGCCGTCCCGATGGCCTACGAGCTCCTCGAGCTCGAGCCCGGCGAGCGCGCGGTCTGGCGCGGTGAGAACGCGACGTCCGTGGCGCTCGACGACATCCGCGTCGAGCCCGCCCCGGGCGGCGGCACGCGCGTCCACTGGGGCGCGACGCTCGGCTTCAAGGGCCCGCTCTCGCTGTTCGACCGGCTCGCCACCCGCGCCTTCACGCGCATCGGCCGCGAGACCGTCTCCGCGCTCGCCCGCGCGCTCGCCGACCCCGACCTCCAGCCAGCACCTGCGCGCCATTCCCCGTTCGCCGCCCTGTGGGGCTCCGCGGCGTCGGCCATGGACGCCGCCGTCGCGCCCTCCTTCGGCGCGCCCGGCTACATCGCCCGCCGGAAGACCTGGGCCGACCCCGACCTCGACCTCGACCTGTCCGGCCGACGGATCGTCGTCACCGGCGCGAACTCCGGGCTCGGCCTCGCGACCACACGCGCGCTCGCCTCGCGCGGCGCCCACGTCGTCATGGTCTGCCGCGACCCTGGCCGCGGCCAGCGCGCCCTCGACGACCTCGCCTCGGAGCTCCCCGGCGCGCGGCTCTCGCTCGAGCGCGCCGACATGGGCGCCCTCGACGACGTCGCGGCCCTCGGCTCACGCCTGGCCCGCGCGCCCGTCCACGCGCTCGTCCACAACGCCGGCGCGCTCGTTCACGAGCTCCAACGCACCGCCGACGGCCACGAGCTCACGTTCGCCGTCCACGTCCTCGGCCCGCATCTGCTCACGCGCGCGCTCGAAGGCGCGCTCGCGGGCGCCATGGACTCCCGCGTCGTGTTCGTCTCCTCGGGCGGCATGTACACCCAGCGGCTCGACGTCGATCGCCTGCGCGACGGGCTCGACCCCTTCGACGGCGCCCGCGTCTACGCCCACGCCAAGCGCGCGCAGGTCATCCTCGCGAGGCGGTGGTCCGAGCTCCTCGGCCCGCGAGGCGTCGCCGTCGGCTCGATGCACCCCGGCTGGGCCGACACGCCAGGCGTGCGCGGCGCGCTGCCGGGCTTCCACAAGGTCACGCGCGCGCTGCTACGCACCCCCGAGCAGGGCGCCGACACCATCGCCTGGCTCGCGGCGTCCCCCGAGGCCTCGCTCGCCCGCGGCGGCTTCTACCTCGACCGCGAGCCACGCTCCGAGCACACGCCCATGGCCCGGACGAGGTCGTCGCCTGCCGACGAGCAGAGGCTCTGGGAGCTGTGCGAGGCGTTGACGGGGGCGTGAGCGTTGCGCAGGGGCGTCGAGCGGGGAGTGTGGTGTCTGTCTCTTATACACATCTGACGCTGCCGACGATCTACTCTGTGTAGAT
>CAJXPN010000459.1 GCA_913058025.1 uncultured Myxococcales bacterium
CGAGATTTCTGCCTGTCTCGTGGGCTCGGAGATGTGTATAAGAGACAGTCTCACTGCTGACCACGCGACCCAGACCCGTCACCGCGACGATCTCGCCAGGCCCTGCCTCGGCGACGGGCTCGCGAGCGCCCGCGTCCATCTTCATGAGACCGCGGACCTTCACGCGCCTGCCGTCGTCCGACAGCGTGACCCTGTCGCCGACGCGCAGCGTGCCCGAGTACACCCGGGTCCACGCCAGCGCGCCGGCGTACCTGTCGACGACGACCTTGAACACGAGCCCGGAGAGCGGCTCGTCTTCGCTGGGCGCCCTGACCTGCCCGTCCACGCCCTCGATCGAGCCCGCGTCCAGAGGGGACGGGAGCGCGCGCGCGACGAGGTCGAGCAGAGGCTCCACGCCCGCGCCCTTGAGCGCCGACGCGAACGCCACGGGGACGATACGACCAGCAACCGTGAGCCGACGCAGCGCAGACCAGACCTCCGAATCACCAACGGAATCATGGCCTTGCAGCCACGACTCCATGAGCGGTTCGTCGAGCTCGGCGAGTCGCTCGACGAGCGCCTCGCGGCGCGCGTCGAGCAGCTCACGCTCTTCGGGCGTGGGTTCACGCTCCGTGAGGACGCCCTCTGGCCACTCGAGGACGCGTCCTCCGAGCAGCTCGAGCACGCCCGTGAAGCGGTCGCCCGCGCCGAGCCACGCCTGCACCGGGACCGGGTCACAGCCGAGCCGCTCGCGCATCTGACCCATGACGGCGACCGGGTCCGCGCCCGGTCGGTCCATCTTGTTGATCAGCGCGACGCGCGCGACGCCGTGCCTGTCGGCCTGGCGCCAGACGGTCTCGGTCTGGGCCTCGACGCCGGCGACCGCGCAGAGCACGGCGACGGCGCCGTCGAGCACGCGCAGCGCGCGCTCGACCTCGATCGTGAAGTCGACGTGGCCGGGCGTGTCGATCAGGTTGACCGTGTACTCCTGGCCATCGAGCGTCCACGCGCACGAGGTCGCCGCGGACTGGATCGTGATGCCGCGTCGCTGCTCCTCGGGCAGGTGGTCGGTGTGGGCGGTGCCCTCGTGCACGAGGCCGACGACGCGGATGCGCCCGGTCTTGTGCAGGACCTGCTCGGTGACCGTGGTCTTGCCGGCGTCGATGTGGGCCATGATGCCTATGTTACGTAGCCTGGTGATGGGAACTCTCATGAGGATCTCCTGGCCACGACGCGGCGCTGCTTCTCGCAGAGTCCGCCGTCGTGGATCCGACGCGTCCTCGCCTCCTTTTGGGGGGCGAGCGGGCGTTCGAGCGCGCCGCGATGGGCGCGTGACGCCTCCCGGACGCACGGCGCGCGCTGCGTGTATGACGCAGAGAGCGTGCGCGAACGGAGCACGCCACGGCGCGTCCGATGCGCCACGGCTCGTCCCATCTGGCCGATGAGGACGTCGTCGTCGTGTTGTACTGGTTGTCCGTGATGTCCTGGGCCGCGCGCGAGACCGCGCGGAGGGGAGCGTCAGCGCCTGGAGAGGACGCGCCCCGCGACCAAGGAGAACAGACGCACCTCCGTGGCGAGCGCCCGGACGGGCAGCTCCACGGTCTTCGGCGTGATGTTCTCGACGTGGCCGCGCATGACGGAGCTCCTGGAGATCGTAGAGGCGACGTGGGGCGCAGAGTGTTGCGCCTGGTGTCGCGATCCGAGTGGTACGCGCGCTCGATGATGTGCGAGCGCGTGGGAGACCTAACCCACGCACGGCGCTCGTGTATTCCACCCAGGCCGAGGTGAGCGCGGAGGCGCCACGTTGCCGATGGACGCTCAGGCCCTATCCTTGCGGTCGTGGAACGCCTCGAGACGAGACAGGAGCGAGATATGACGGACGTATTGAACGAGCTGGTGGAGCTGTTGGCGCTGGAGCGCCTGGAGGAGAACCTCTTCCGTGGGCAGAGCCAGGACCTCGGCTGGGGCCGCGTGTTCGGCGGGCAGGTGCTGGGGCAGGCGCTGTCGGCGGCGGCCCAGACTGTGCCGGAGGGTCGGTTCGCCCACTCGCTGCACTCGTACTTCCTGAGGCCGGGCGCGGCGAACAAGCCGATCGTCTACGACGTCGACCGGATCCGCGACGGCGGCAGCTTCGCCACGCGCCGCGTCGTCGCGATCCAGAACGGCAAGGCGATCTTCAACATGTCGGCGTCGTTCCAGGTCCTCGAAGACGGCTTCGACCACCAGGCCGCCATGCCCGAGGTCGCTGGCCCGGAGGGCCTGCCGAGCGAGCAGGAGCTCGCCATCCGCATCAAGGACGTCATCCCCGAGTCGATGCGCGAGCGCGCGGTGGCGGACCGCCCGATCGAGCTGCGCACGGTCGAGCCGTACAACCCGCTGCGCCCGAAGGCGCGCGGGCCCAAGCGCCAGGTCTGGTCGCGCGCATCGGGCGCGCTGCCCGACGACCCGGCGCTCCACCAGTACCTGCTCGCGTACGCGTCGGACTTCCAGTTCGTCGGGACGTCGATGCAGCCCCACGGCGTCTCATGGCTCACGCCGGGGATGCAGGTCGCCTCGCTCGACCACTCGATGTGGTTCCACCGCCCGTTCCGCATGGACGAGTGGCTCCTCCATGACATCGAGAGCCCGTCGGCGTCCGGCTCGCGCGGCCTGGTCCGCGGCGCGTACTACACCGCCGACGGCGTGCTCGTCGCGTCGACGGCGCAGGAAGGTCTCATTCGAGACCGTCGCTGAGTCGATCGAGGAGCCTCACTGGCGTTCACGTCGAGCGCACGTCGAGGTCGCCTTTGGCCGTCGACGGATCGACGCGTTTCCCCTTCTGATACAACACGATACGGCCATCCGAGGTGAGCCTCCGGGCGGCCTGACGGCCGCGCTCGCGCATGTCGCCGCGGCGGTCGGCGGGGACGCCAGAGACGGCGTCCTCGAGGGCGACCTCTCGCGCGCTCTGGAGCGCGGCGAGGATCGCGTCCTCGAGGGCGCGGTCGGTGGCGTTGGGGCGAGCGCCCCGGCAGCGCTTGGAGCAGAACCGGACCTGATCCCAGTCGTCCGCCCACTTCTTGCGCCACGTGATGACGCGGCCGCAGGTCTGACAGATCTTGTCGTCGTGCATGCGCCGGTCACCAATGGGAGGGGGGAGGTTCGAGGGCTCAGTCGAGCCCGAGCAGCTCGACCTCGAAGACGAGCGTGGCGCCGGGGGGGATGACGCCGGCCGCGCCGCGCTCGCCGTAGCCCATCTCGGGCGGGATGGTGAGCTTGCGCTTGCCGCCGATCTTCATGCCCTCGACGCCGACGTCCCAGCCCTTGATGACGCGGCCGCCGCCGAGCGGGAAGTTGAAGGGTCGGCCGCGGTCGACCGACGAGTCGAACTTGGTGCCGTCGGTGAGCCAGCCGGTGTAGTGGACGCTGACGCTCTGGCCTTTCTTGGCGATCTCGCCGGTGCCGACGACGAGCTCTTCGATCTGGAGTTCTGCCATGGGGTCTTCTCTCGTGTGTTTGAGTGTAAACGGCGCTGCGCGCGCCGCGCGACACCATAGCGACGGGTTCGCCGGGGTTTCAAGCCTCGTCGACGCCGAGGACGGCGTCGGCGAAGGCGTCCCAGTCTGCCTCGTCGAGGTCGGCGAGTACGCTGAGCGTGTAGTTGATCGAGCCTTCCTTGCAGCGGACGCGGCGAGAGGGCGCGTCGACG
Organism: uncultured Myxococcales bacterium; assembly: GCA_913058025.1. Taxonomy (GTDB): domain Bacteria; phylum Myxococcota_A; class Bradymonadia; order Bradymonadales; family Bradymonadaceae; genus CAJXPN01. Next base: position 3,668 of record CAJXPN010000459.1, read on the forward strand.
AAGCGGCTGGCGAGCGTGGCGCGGAGCTCGTCGGCGAGGTCTCCCTCACCCAGGTCGAGCGCGACGAGGCGCTCGTGGCTGGAGGCGGCGAGCGCGCGGGCGCCTCGGTCCTCGAACCGGTTGCGGCCGATGTAGAGCGCGACGAGCTTGGCGAGGTTCGGGCTGGTAGCGATGGCGACGGCCTCGTCGTCGTCGATGCCGCAGATCTCGACGCCGAGCATACGTAGCTCGCGCATGGAGTCGGAGCGGGCGAGGTCGGCCGCGCCGGTGGTGATGGTGTTGCCCGTGAGCTCGAGCTCCTGGAGGCCCTCGAGCTCGGGGCACTGCGCCATCGCCTCGGCGCCTTCGGAGTAGATGTAGCAGCGCGCGAGCTCGAGCTGGCGCAGGTTGCGCAGGTTCGTGCCGGGGACGAAGAGGTTCGCGACGCCGTCGTCGCGCAGGCTGTTGAAGGAGAGGAAGAGCGCCTCGAGGCTCTGGGACTCGGGCGACTCGGCCAGCGCGGCGCAGCCCGCCGGGCCGAAGTCGTTCAGGCGCAGGTCGAGGCGCGTGAGCCCCGGGCGCGCGGCGATGGCTGCGACTGCCTCGTCGTCGACGTCCGAGCGCGCCAGCCCGACGTAGGTCAGGTCGGGCATGTGGCGCGCGTTGGCGATGTGGGTGACGCCCCTGGCGCCGAGCGCGTTCGACCAGATGCTCAGGTACTTCAGAGACGGGAACGCGTCGGTCACCTCGAGCGCGCTCGCGCCGACGGCGCCGAAGTCACAGCGCGCGAGCTCGAGCCGCTCGACGTTGGAGAACCCGACGCCGTCGCACAGCTCGATGAGCCCCTGGTCGCCGAGCTCGGTCGTCCCCATCGACAGGACCTTCAGGCGCGTGAAGGGCGCCTTGGCGAGCAGCGCGGCGCCGTTGTGGCCGATGGGGTTCGCGTCGACGTGGAGCTCCTCGAGCTCGAGCACGAGCGGCTTGTCCACGAGCTGAGAGATGCCCCACTGGGACAGGTCGTTGCGCTCGAGGTGGAGCGCTCGCAGGTTCGGGAAGTCGGCGGTCAGCAGCTCGATGAGCGCGTCGTCGTCCAGACCGACCCTGTCTCTTATACACATCTGACGCTGCCGAC
>CAJXPN010000460.1 GCA_913058025.1 uncultured Myxococcales bacterium
ACGAGATTTCTGCCTGTCTCGTGGGCTCGGAGATGTGTATAAGAGACAGGTGGGGGCTGATGAGGAAGAGGGCGCTCTGGGGCGCGGCGCTCGCGCTCGGCTTGATCGCGTACGCCCCCGCCTCGAACATCACGTTTCTCCCGCGCTTCACCGCAGACACGTACGCGTTCCTCCCGCTCTTCTGGTTGGTCTTCGCGGGCGCGTGCGCCATCGAGGGCGCGCTCGGGCGAGCGGGCGAGGAGGCGCGCAGCAAGGCCCGCCTGTACATCCTCACCTCGGCCTCGGTCCTGGTCGTCGTGCTCGCCGGGTCGTCCTACCTCCAGGCGATGCGTTGGCGCAGCGACCTGGCGATGTGGGGGCCCATGGTCGAGCGAGAGACGCCCACGCATCAGCCCTACTACATGTACGGCAGCGCGCTCTGGTCGGTTGGAGACTACGCGAAGGCCGCCGAGGTCTTCGAGTCCCATTGGGAGGAGCTGTTCTCGTTCGGGAGGTTGCCGCTGGCGTTCCCTCGGTCCCTCTACGAGATCGGCAGAGTGGCCGACGCGCACTCGGCCGCGCGCGCCATCTGGTACTCCCCGCTCAACCTCGACATCGCCGCAGCCTGCGACGTCCTGGACTACTCGACGGCGCACGGCCCGCCCGAGCCCAAGTCCTACGAGGCCTGCGTCGCGGCGCCCACGCTCGACACCGCTCGCCTCGCCGAGGTCGCGTCGAGGCTCCCATCGGATCAGGCGATGTCCCTACGCATCGCCCACACGCGCTGACGGCTCAGCCGCCCTCGCCCTCGGCGCCTCCCGGCTTGGCTGGCGTGGTCTTCGGCCTGGTGGTCTTCGGCCTGGTGGTCTTCGGCCTGGCTTTCTTTTTCTTCACATGGCCGAACGAGTAGTTGCGCTGACACGCGTGGGCGTTCTGGTAGGTCAGCAGGGCCTGGGAGAGCTCGATCCCTCGCGCGGCGGCGATCCCCGCGCGCTTCGGGTGTGACTTCCCGCGCTCCTCGTCCGGGTCGCCGATGAGGTCGTAGAACGTCGACGTGCCGTGCTTGGACTTGTAGATGACCTTGGCGTCCGGGGCGATGAGTGAGGCGCGCACCTGTCGGGAGCTGATCGTCTCGGCGAGCACGAGCCCGTCGACGGCTCGGCGTCCGGGTGGAGCACGATGAACGGGGTCCGGAGCTGATGCTCATAGAGCAGGCGGTGCCCGTACATGTCGTGATCGCCCACGGCCTCTCCGTGGTCCCCGGTGATGACGACCGTTGTCTCGTCGAGAAGGTCGAGCTCCTCGAGCCTCGAGAGCAGGTCGTCCACGAGCCCCTCCGCATACGCGACCTCGGTCTCGTACGCCTCGACCGTGTCCTTGGTGTGCCTGGGCTTGGGCAGCTTGCCGTCCCTCATGAAGTAGGGGGAGTGCGGCGAGACGAAGAACACCCAACCGAAGAAGCCGGGGTCGTCCTCGGCGTGGGCCTCGATGAGGCGGCGCGCGTGGCGCAGCGTGAGCTCGTCCGCCCGGCGCTTCTGCCCCATCGTCTTCGCGCTGGTGCGCCTGAACGTCTCGAAGCCCTGGTCGAACCCGAGGATGTCGTCGCCGATGTGTCGCCCGTGGACCGCGGCGAAGGTGTGCCTCCCGTCTGCCCCGGCGGCGTCCGAGAGCGTGCGCTCTCTTTCGTCGAGCTTCCCGAGCCAGTGTGAGCTCTCGTCGATTTCGAGCTGGATCTGAGACGGGTGCTTGAGCGTCATGTAGGACGAGATCGACGTCAGCGTCTTGGGCGACGGAGAGTACGCCTTCTCGAAGAGCACCCCTCGCTTCGCCCACTTCGCGAGCGGCCCGCTGGCCTCTCCATCCGCCCCGAGGCTCGTGTAGCGGTAACGCAGCGCCTCGATCGTGATCAGGAGGACGTGCCGGGTCGGCCTCAGGTCCGTGATCATGTCTCGACCCACGAGCGCGCGCGGCGACATGTCCTCGAGCGGTACGGGCGCCGTCGGCACGTCGTCTGGCCGGCACGCCTCCCGCGCGACCTCGCTCATCGCCTTCGTGATGAAGAACGCGTCCTCGCTGGTGTGCTGGTCCAGCGTGGTGTGTTTGTCGATGCGCGCGAGCTCGACGCGCGACGCCGGGGTCACGAAGAGCAGCGGCGCGTGCGCCGCGACGACGAGCGCCGCGGCGATCGAGAGCACGCGACCGGGTCGGGGCCGGCGCATCAGCCGGACCACGACCGCGACCGCGGTGACCTGCGCGAGCGCGAGCCCCGCCACGCGCACGGCCGCGTGGAACGTGTCGTAGGTCGTCGGGAGGACGAGCGTGTCGGTGAGCTCGACGGCGACCACACCGAGCATCGCCGCGGCCGCGGCCAGGAGGCTCAGCCTGGGGAAGTCGCGGGCGCGGGTGGCGAAGAAGAAGAGGGCGGCCAGCGCGATCCCCATCGCCGCGAAGGGGATGGGCATCCAGACCCGCTCGGCGAACGGCTCATGCAGCAACAGCGTCCGTAGGCTGAGGCCCGCGGCCCCCATCCCCGAGACCAGACACAGCCCCGCGGACCACCTCCTGGACAGCTCGGACCCGAGCAACGCCGGCAGCGGCGCGCACAGCGCCCACGCGACCCCCCAGAGGATCAGCAACGTGCTCAACCCGTGGAACCGGAGCGCCCCGGACACGGAGTCGCCGACTCCGTAGAACTGCGTGCTCATGAGCAGCGCGATCGTCGATGGGAGCGTGACGAGAAAGAGCGCCGCGCCCGAGACGAGGGTGAACGCGAGCGCGTGCCGGATGCCTGAGCGGACGTCGTGTGTCATGAGATGTGGTGTGGTGTTCGGAGTCAGTGCGTGTGGAGCCGCGTGCGCCCAGGATGCTATCTAGCATAATCCTCGACTCGGTTCATACGGGGTGCCATGTGTTCGGCGCTATGTCGCCCGCTTCTCACTCGCCATGGCCCCAATGGACCTCCCCACACTCGATCGAGAAACTCGGACGCCGTCTAGTCTGGCAGTCGGTCCCCGCCTCGAACGTCACCGAATCTGTAGGTCCGCTGGCACGCGTGGGCGTTGATGTATGAACGAAGAGTGCTCACGAGCTCCGCGTGTTGTGCCTTCGTGAGCCCGGCGTCGATCGGGGACGCGGAGCCCGAGGACTCTTTGGGATCCTTCTCGAGCGCATAGAATTTGGACGCGTCATGGCGCGCTGTCCATATGACCTTGGCTCCTGCCTTGATGAGCGTCGCAGACGAAGACGTTCTCGAGATGGTTTCGCTTAGGACGACGTCCGAACCCAGCGCCGCAGCCACCAGCCCCAACTCACCATCGAGCCGCTGGCGCGCGTGGTCGCCGAGCCCACCCTTCGTCGTGGTCATCGCCCACGCGAGCGCGTGGAGCGTTTGTGTCGGGGTCGCCACGGTGCGAGGCGTGGCGCTTGGGTGGATCACGACGAAGGGCACCCTGATCTGATGCTCGTACAAGGAGCGGTGCCCGTACATCTTGTGTTCGCCTGTAGCCTCCCCATGATCACCCGTGATCACGATCATGGTGTCCTCAAGCGCTCCGCGGGCTTCGAGGTGTTTGAGGAGACGATCGACGAGCCCCTCCGAGTATGTGACCTCGCTGATGTGCGCCTCGGCGGTGTTGTTCGACTTCTTGGGTACGCCGTCTTCGCCTCGCAAGAAGTATGGCCTGTGTGGTGAGACGAAGAACACCCATCCAAAGAATCCATTATCGGATGAACCATGTTCATCTATGAACCGGGTTGCCGACGCCAGTGTTTGCTCGTCTGCATCACGCTTCTCATCGTCGCTCGACGCGTGAGCTCGCGCGAGTTCATCGAACCCCTGCTCGAGCCCGATGATGTCCTCGCCGATGTGGCGCCCGTGGTAGGCAGCGAAGGTCGCCCGCCCATCGCTTGAGGCGACCTCGGCCAGGGTGCGTTCGTTGTCGCTCAACTGACCGAGCCAGTGCTTCGTCCTGTCGAACAGGATGTCGAGTTGGTGTGGGTGCTTGAGCGCCATGTAAGACGAGATGGACGTCAGCGTCTTGGGTGATGGTGAGTAAGCGCGCTTGAACGAGACTCCTCTTGATGCCCATCTGCGCAGTGGCCCGCCGTCCTCTCGCCCTTCGTCCAGGCTCGTGTGATCGTACCTGAGCGACTCGACGGTAATCAGCAGGACGTTTTTGGTTGGCGTCATCCCCGCGAACGCATCCTGCCCACGTTGTATGAACGCGGACACGCTCGCTCGCTCCTTGGCAGCGTCGCGGAGGAACATCTCTCTGTCACATGAGTCACTCTTCGTGGGGTTCGTGTTCTTTGGGATGAAGAAGGTGTCCAGTTTGGTGAACTGGGAGAGGGACGTGTACTGATCGATCGCGGCGAGCTCCACGGAGTTCGCCGCGCTGGTGAAGAAGAGGGCGATCGTCATGGACCCGATGCTCGTGAGCGCGACGACGAGTTTGGTGTGGGTCGGAGCCGTCGCGGCGCTGGACGTGTAGAGCAGCGAGGCCACTTGCGAAAGCCCGAGCGTCAGGATGAGCGCGCTCGCGTGAAACGTCTCGTAGGACTGGGGGTAGAGCAGCAGGTTCACGGCGGTTGCGACGACGATCGCCACGAGCAGCGCGCAGCTGGCCATGAGCTTGTGTCGGGGCTCGGCGGCGCTTTCGCTGAATGCGAAGGCGCCTCCGAGCCCGAGTCCGATGAGGACGAAGAGCGCCAGGAAGAGCCACTGCTCTGCGAATGGCGGGTACTCGATCAATGTCAGGTAGGCGTCGGCAGGGGTCATCGTGACCGCCTACGCC